>SKVX01000270.1 GCA_007129225.1 Halomonas sp. | reverse complement strand
GGGCGGTGTTGCCGCGAGAGTCCCTGGAGACCCCGATGATACGTCCAGGAATGGAGCGCTTGAGCTTGTCGGTGGTGGCGAAGAAGGCGGCGTGGGGGCCGCCGAAGCCCATGGGGACGCCAAAGCGCTGGCTGCTGCCCACCACGATGTCGGCGCCCAGGGCGCCCGGTTCCTTGAGCAGGACCAGGCTCATGAGATCGGCTGCCACGCAGGTCATCACGCCATTCTCCCGTGCGGTGGCAAGCAGCGGCGCCAGGTCGCGGATCTCGCCACTCTGGCCCGGGTACTGGAGCAGGGCGCCGAAGACGTCATGTTCGGCCAGGCCGTCGGCGGCGTCGACGATCAGCTCGAAGCCGAAGTAGTGGGCGCGGGTGCGTACCACGTCCAGGGTCTGCGGCAGCACGTCATCGGCGACGAAGAAGGCGTTGCTCTTCGATTTCCTGTTGGCACGGTGACACAGCGCCATGGCTTCGGCCGCCGCGGTGGCTTCATCCAGCAGCGAGGCGTTGGCCAGCTCCATGCCGGTGAGGTCCATCACCATCTGCTGGAAGTTCAGCAGGCCTTCGAGCCGACCCTGGGCGATCTCCGGCTGATAGGGGGTGTAGGCGGTGTACCAGCCCGGGTTCTCGAGCACGTTGCGCTGGATCACGGCCGGCACATGGGTGTTGTAGTAGCCCTGGCCGATGTAGGTCTTGAACACCTTGTTCTGGCGTGCCAGGCGCTTCAGGTAGTCCAGTGCCTCGGCTTCACTGCGCGGTGGGTCGAGATCCAGTTCCCGGCCCAGGCGAATGTCCGCCGGCACCGTGCGCTCGATCAGGGCGTCTAGGCTTTCCATTTCCAGCGATGCCAGCATGGCGGCAACGTCATCGGTACCGGGTCCGTTGTGGCGCCGGATGAAGGCGTCATGATCGGCCAGTTCGGCCAGGCGGCGATTGTCGAAAGCCATGGAGCACCCTGTCATAAGATGAGAATGAGCCCGGCCGTGGGGCCGGGAGCTGGAACGGCTGGTTATCAGTCTTCGGCGACAACGGCCTGGTAGGCGTCGGCGTCGAGCAGGTCTTCGAGGCTGGCGGCATCCTCGATGCGCACCTTCATGATCCATCCGCCTTCGTAGGGCGCTTCGTTCACCGTTTCAGGGGCGTCTTCCAGGCTTTCGTTGACGTCGACGATCTCGCCGGCCACCGGGGCATAGAGGTCGGAGGCGGCCTTTACCGACTCGATCACCCCAAACTCATCGCCCTTCGCCAGGGTGCGGCCGACCTCGGGGAGTTCCACGAAGACCACGTCGCCCAGGGCTTCCTGAGCATGGTCGGTGATGCCGATGGTGACGGTGCCGTCGCCATTGTCCATCACCCATTCATGGCTATTGTTGTAGCGCAGGTTGGCGGGAATCGAGCTCATGATGGTTTTCCTATACGAAAAAGGTTTCTGAACGGTTGAATGCTAACGCCATTAGGACCGTTTGGCGAGTCCCTGTGCCGGGCTGATGCCCCGACCCGGTAACCCGTCACGGCAGGCCGGCCCGGCAAGCGACACGTGCCCACTGGGGGGGCATGCTTCCGCTGCGCTGCGTTCCAATCGCTTCTGATGTTAACCGATTCCACGATTAGACAGCGCCTTTAGCGCTCACTAGCCTGTAACCAGGCCTGCAAGCTTCGCTCTTATGCCGGCACCTCAATCCACGGGCGGCGCTAGAGAGTAGACGCTTGTTTCCGATAGGAAACACGCGTTACGCTTGCGCTCGAGCGGCATGAACGGTTTCGAAAGTGAACCTTTCGACAGACTGGCGAACTCATGGTGGATTCCGCTATGGTACGCCGGTTTGTGTTGCTGATCGTTCAAGTCGGCTGCGACTTGCCAGATTAACATTGGCACCTGTACGTGCGAATTGCACATCGGCAGCCCCAGCAAAAAATCCATACAACAGAGGGAAGCGTGCGTGGAAACCTTGACAGCAATATTCACGGCCATCAACAGCGTGGTCTGGGGCCCGCTGATGCTGATTCTGCTGCTGGGCGTCGGCCTGTACCTGCAGCTCGGCCTGAAATTCATGCCTATCCGCAAGCTGGGCATTGGCTTCAAGCTGATGTGGCAGGGGCGCGAGGCCAAGCCGGCGCCGGGCGAAAAGAAGCGAGCGGAAGCAGAGGGTGAGATATCCCCCTTCAATGCCTTGATGACGGCACTCTCCGCCACGATCGGCACGGGTAACATTGCCGGGGTGGCAACCGCCATTGCCTTGGGTGGACCCGGTGCGATCTTCTGGATGTGGATCACGGCCCTGGTCGGCATGGCCACCAAGTTTGCCGAAGCGGTACTGGCGGTTCGCTTTCGCGAGACCGATAGTCTCGGCTTTCACGTCGGCGGGCCGATGTTCTACATCAAGAATGGCCTGGGCAAGAAGTGGCTCTGGCTGGGCGGTGCCTTTGCCTTCTTCGGCGCCGTCGCCGCCTTCGGTATCGGCAACACCGTGCAGTCCAACTCCGTCGCGGACGCGCTGGATTCGACCTTCAATATCCCGCACTGGCTGACAGGTGTGGTGATCATGGTCCTGGCCGGGGCGGTCATCCTGGGCGGTATCAAGCGTATCGCCAAGGTGGCCGGCAAGCTGGTGCCGGTCATGGGCATCCTCTATATCCTGGCGGGATTGCTCGTCCTGGTCGTCAATGCGGGACAGATCGGTGATGCCTTCGGCCTGATCTTCTACTACGCCTTCAACCCCCATGCGGCGGCGGGCGGGTTCGCCGGCGCGGCCGTGATGGCGGCCATCCGC
Organism: Halomonas sp.; assembly: GCA_007129225.1. Classification (GTDB taxonomy): domain Bacteria; phylum Pseudomonadota; class Gammaproteobacteria; order Pseudomonadales; family Halomonadaceae; genus Halomonas. The sequence goes on along the minus strand of SKVX01000270.1, from coordinate 473 downwards.
TTTGGCGTGGCGCGAGGCATCTTTTCCAACGAGGCCGGCCTGGGTAGTGCGCCAATCGCCCATGCCGCCGCCAAGACCAAGAATCCCGTCCGCCAGGGCTTGATCGCCATGCTGGGCACCTTCATCGATACGATCATCGTCTGCACCATCACGGCGCTGGTTATCCTGACGTCCACGGTGTGGATCGAGGGCGAGCAGGGCGCTTCGTTGACGGCGCTCTCCTTCGATGCGGCCCTGCCGGGCTTTGGCAACCAGATCGTCTCGGTGGCGCTGGCGGTCTTTGCCTTCACCACCATCCTGGGCTGGTCCTTCTACGGCGAGAAGTGCTTCCAGTTCCTGTTCGGCACACGCTCGATCATGCTCTACCGCACGCTGTTCGTGCTGGCCATTCCCCTGGGGGCAATGGCGCAGCTGGGCTTGATCTGGCTGATGGCCGATACTTTCAATGCCATGATGGCGATACCCAACCTGAT
>SKVX01000354.1 GCA_007129225.1 Halomonas sp. | reverse complement strand
GTGGTTGCTCGCCCTGGGGTTCGCCTTCGCCTGGCTGCTGCGGCAGTGGCGGCAAGCCGAGACCGACTCGCCCCTGCCATCGCGTTCCTGAGAGCGCCCGGCGCCGCCTCCATGAAAAAGTGCCGATGGCAGAGCCATCGGCACGCAAGGTAAGCGTCAAGGAAGGTGCCGGGGCGCAAGGCCAGGGCGAGCGGTGCTCGCACCCCGGGGCGCGTCAGATGTGGAACTGCACGCTGGCCTGGATCCGACTGGCATCCTCGGACTCGCCGTTAAGGCGCTTGATATCAGAGTGCTGATACTCGATACCGGTGGAGAGGCGCTGATTGACATCCCAAATCAGGTTGACGAAAGAGTACTGCACCCGGTCGAGGCCGGCCTGAAAGCCGGCGATATCGTCCGGCAGGTCCTGGCTGAAGCGAGAGGTGCCGATGGCGCTGGACCAGTCGCTGTTCCAGTTATGCTCCAGGGAGACGCCGAAGGCCTGGGCATCGACGCTCTCCAGGGAGCCGTTGGCATCGATATAGGCATCCGGAGTCCGCGCCCCGGCCACGAAGTCTGGCACATAGCTCAGGTAGCTGCCCAGGCCGCTGCCGACGGTGGCATTGGCCTTGAAGGTGGTGGCGTTACCCAGGGGCAGGGCCACTTGAGCCGCCACACCATAGCCGGCGGTGCTCTCATCCATGCCGGTGGTGGCCTCGTTGGTGGAGAGCTCGTTGACCAGCGCCGAGATGCCAAAATTGCGACCGTACTGATAGCGGGCGGTCAGGGTTGGCAGGCGATTCTCGGTCTCCACGCCGGCGCTTCCGATGGGCGACAGCGCATAGGAGGGATCCTCCAGGGAGACCGCGAAGGTGTTGGGGCCCTCACGGTGGGTATAGCGAACCTGGGCCGGGCGACCGGTGGCATAGCCGATGGGGCCACCCAGCTTGAGGCTACGCGGCGTGCCATGGAAGTGCATGAAGTTGGTCCAGCTCTGGCCCGCCAGGAAGGGGCCAAACTCGCCGTAGGCGTGACGCAGATTGAACTTGCCGTCGGGCAGGAAGTGCCCTTCCAGATAGGTGCTGACCGTACCGTAGTCGGTGCGAGTCTGGGTGCGGAAGTTGATCCGCGACTCCTTGGCGGTGAAGTTGGTGCGCCCGTCGGTCTCGTTGCCCGGGTTGAGCAGCGCCAGCGGGTCGGTGGCGTCCCCCTGGTCATAATCGAAGTCGTAGAAGGCATCCAGCTTCACATAACCACCGAAGGCCACGTCGGTATTGGTACCGGGAATATTGAAGGTGGAGCGATGGTTCCAGGGGGCTCCCACGCGGCTCGGTTCGCCGGTGACCACCGGCTCACCGGCAGGCACCACGTCGAAGGCCTGAGATGTTGCGGCAGCAGTCAGCCCCACCGGCAGCATCGCGGCCAGTGCAATTACCTTGTTATATTTCATTTTCAAGTTCCTCTTGGATTCAAATAAAAAGCGATTTTTGTAATTCGTGGAAAGTCTTTATTGGCGTCCTCATACCTCCTGAAAGTCGAACTTCAATCATGAACGTCCCTACTCACCAAGCACTTGGCTGGTGGGAAGCGCTATCCCTTTCCTGGCGAGACGAATCAGTTCATTAATAGAGTTTTTTCTGCGGCGGGCCGGAGAACTTCAGTTCGCCGACGCTGGGCATGTCCACTTCCACCAGGGCCGGCCCCGGATGCCCCACCGCCTCGGCCAGTACCGCGGCGAAGTCGTCACCGTGACTGACCTTCCAGCGCCGGATGGCCATGGCATCGGCCAGCTGCTGGAAATCGGGGGTGTGCAGTTCGTTGTAGTACTGGCGCCCCTCGAAGTACTTCTCCTGGATGCCGCGCATCACCCCGTAGCCGCCGTCGTTCATGACGATCAGGGTCATGTCGAGGCGCTCCTGGGCCATAGTGGCCAACTCACCGAGGCCCAGCGCCAGGCCTCCATCGCCGACCAGGGTGACCACCTTGCGCTCGGGCTGTGCCACCGCGCAGCCGATGCCGTGCGCCAGGCCCAACCCTATGGCGCCGGCCAGAGAGTGGATATTGGTCAGCGACCGCTCGATGGGCAGCAGTCGGCTGCCCCAAGTGCTGCCGGAAACGGTGATGTCGCGTACGAAGATGCCGTCCTCCGGGAGAGCGGCGCGTACCGCATCGCTGAGCTTGACGTATTCGCCCACCTGGCTGCGCAACGCCTGCTCGGCCTCGGCCACCGCCTCGGCCACGGCGGCATCATAGGCGGGATCCGACTGGCGACCTTCCAGGCGGTCCGCCAGCCGGCCCAGCACATCGCCGCAGGCGCCGCACAGGAAAGCATCGGCCCTGTAGTTGCGGTGGGCAGCGGCGGGATCGATATCGATCTGCACCAGGGGGCGCGGCAACTCGACGGAGTAGGTCTTGGTCTCGTTGCTGCGCAGCCGCGAGCCGGCCACCAGCATCAGGTCGCTCTCGGCGAACAGTGCCTCTATCGAGGCGGCATTATGGAAGGCGCGCAGGCTACGCGGATGGCTGTCCGGCAGCACGCCCCGGGCATGGGTGCTGGAGACCACCGGGATACCGGCGTCCGCCAGGCGCCTGACGGCGTCCCCGGCCTCCAGGGTGCCACCGCCGATCCACAGCAGCGGCCGCTTGGCCGCCTCGAGCCGCTCGACCAGGGCATCGATCTCGGCATCGCTCACCGGGGCCGGGGTGGCCGGGACCACCGAGGCGGTGTCTACCCACTCCACCTGGGCTGCCTGGATGTCGATGGGAATCTCCAGGCTCACCGGCCCGCGTGGCAGGGTCATGGCCTCTCGGATGGCACGATGCAGCAGCGGCACCGCCTGCTCTGGGGTGCAGACCCGGTAGGCGGCCTTGGAACTGGCCTTGAGGAAGGTCAGCTGGTCCTTGGTCTCGTGGATGAAGCCGGCGTCGCGGTCCAGATAGGCCTTCTCCACCTGGCCGGTGATATGCAGCATGGGCGTGCCAGCGTTGAGGGCCTCGAGCAGAGCGCCGATAGCGTTGCCGGCACCGGCCCCGGTGCTGGTCAGGGCCACGCCCAGGCTGCCCACCCGGGTATGGGCATCGGCCATGGTCACCGAGCCGGCCTCGCCGCGGGCGGGCACGAAGCGGATCTTGTCACGGCGGCCGATGGCATCGGCAATCGGCAGGTTGTGGATGGAGATGACTCCATAGACGGCGGAGACCGCATAGGCTTCGAGGGTACGGGCGATCGCTTCGCCGACGGTGATGGTGCTCATGGTGAATTCCTGTCGTTGTGTAATCGGCGGAGGCT
>SKVX01000467.1 GCA_007129225.1 Halomonas sp. | reverse complement strand
TTGGCTGGCGCGCCGTGTTGATGCATTTCCGTGGCTGCGGCAGCCAGCCCAATCGGTTGCCGAGGGCCTATCACAGCGGCGATACCGCCGACGCTTACTGGCTCTTCGGAAGGCTCTCACATCGTTTCCCCAAGGCCTTGAAGGTGGCCGCCGGCGTCTCGCTGGGCGGAAATATGCTGCTCAAGCTGGTGGCCGAACAGGGGGGAGACGGTCTGGATCTGGCGGGTGCCATCGTGATCAGTGCACCCCTGGACCTGGCGGCCAGTGCCGACCGGCTCCATCAGGGATTTTCCCGAATCTACGAGCGGCACCTGCTGAGCTCGCTCAAGCGCAAGGTCAGGGACAAGCTTGAGCGGGGCCTACTGTCACTGCCGCTCGATGCCAGTGGATTGGCCAATCTGGACAGCCTGCGCGCCTACGATGATACCGTGACGGCACCGCTGCATGGTTTCGACGGGGCCGAAGACTACTATCAACGCGCCTCCGCGGGGCCCCTGCTGGATGACGTCGAGCTTCCTACCCTGATCCTGCACGCCGATGACGACCCTTTCATGCCGGCCAGCCTCTTTGAGCGTCTGCCCGCCCCCTCTCCTGCCGTGCATCTCGAAACCGCCCGGCACGGCGGGCATGTGGGCTTCATGGAGTGCCGCCATGGGCGGCTCCAGCCCTGGCTGGCCCGGCGAGTCAGGCAAGAGTTGATGTCCTGGACCAGTCCGACGATTCCCTGGCCTGGCCGAGCCGGGCCCCATCTCACCCGATCGGGCAGCTGATGCCGGTGCCCCTTAGGCCACAATAGCCGCCGGGATTCTTGTGCAGGTACTGCTGGTGATACTCCTCCGCCAGATAGAAGGCCGTGAGCGGAGCGATCTCGGTGGTGATGCTTCCCTGCCCGGCCTGCGTCAGGGAATGCTGGTAGATGTCCCGACTGCGTTTGGCTGCCGCCTTCTGTGCGTCGCTGGTAGTATAGATCGCCGAGCGGTACTGACTCCCGACGTCATTGCCCTGGCGCATGCCTTGGGTCGGATCATGTGCCTCCCAGAAGGTTCGCAGCAGCGTGTCGACATCGACCTCGACAGGGTCGAAGACGACACGCACTGCTTCGGTGTGACCGGTCATGCCGCTGCAGGTCTCTTCATAGGTGGGGTTGGGTGTGATGCCGCCGGCATAGCCTGCGGCGGTGACATATACCCCGGGAAGCTGCCAGAACAGTCGCTCCGCCCCCCAGAAACAGCCCAGCCCCAGCACGATGACCTCATGCCCATCGGGGAAAGGTGGCAGCATGGAGCGGCCGTTGACGGCATGTATGCCCGATACGACAAGCGGGCTCTCTCGGCCGGGCAAGGCACGGGCGGGGTCGATGATCATCTTCTCTCTCCTCGAGCTTGGGCGCTCTGTGGTCGACGGACTATCGTATCTGAACCTGGACTATTGACCGCTATCGATCTGCGGAGGTTTCCCGGGGCGGGAGAAGGTATAGACCAGATCGACCGCCTGCGCCGCACCCGAAACGGCCTGCACATAGAGGTTTCGCCACAAGGTGTAGCGCAGGGTCAGCTCGGCGATGGGCGAAAAGATACCGACGCCATAGCTGATTCGGAGGTCCTCGGTCAGATAGCCGGTCACCACCACCTGGCTTTCGTCACCCATGCCGGCCGTTTCCAGCGCCAGGTCATCAATGCCGAAGGCCTGGCCGATGGCGCCCACCGCCCCGCCGGTCTGCCCCAGGGTCAGGCCGACCAGCGCCGCCGTCAGGGCGCCGTCGGCATCGCCGTCTCGTGGCGCCCGCCCACGCAGGAGGTAGGATAGGGCACTGGCTTCATCCATGGCCGGCTCGGAGAAAATCTCCAGGCTCGGCTCAGCGGCAAAGCCGCTGACGCGAAGCCCCGCAATCACGCCATCGTCGGTGAGGTCCGGGTTGCGAATGGCCTCGAAATCGAGCAGTGGCTGGTCCGGCGGACCGCTGAAGAGCAGCTGTCCCTGTCGGATCATCAGGTCCTGGCCGAAAGCACGGAAGCGACCCTCGGTCAGGATGACGTCACCGAACAGCTGTACAGGACCATCCTGCTGACGCACCTGCAGCGTACCTCGAACGCCTGTCTCGAGCCCGCGGGATTCGAACTGCATGTCCGGGCCCAGGTTCAAGTCGATGCGAACGTCCAGCGACATGCCGGCTCGCTGCAAGGCCACGGCAGCAGCCTCGTCCTCCCGTTCCTCGGCCCGTCTGGCCCGTGCCTCATCGCGACGGGTAATGATGATTTCGTCGGGGCTGGGTGAGACGGCAGCGGGCGGCCTATCGCCAATCTCGAGCCGTGCCCAGGGAACCTGAACCGCGCCGCGTACCTGCAGTCGACTCGGGTCGATGCGCACACTCAAGTCCGGCGCGATGCGCAACCGCCCAAACTCGGGCATCGTCACCAGAAGCGGTCGCCGCGTGCCGTCCAGGTCGATCCCGATTCGCCAGTCGTCCGGCGAGGGCCAGGCAGCATCGCCGTTGATCACCAGGCGTCCATCGTCGGCTTCCACGTAGCCCATGATACGGGCGGTCTCGCCGTCGAGCTCCACCCGAATGCGGCCATCCACGATGATCAGCGGTATGTCCATACCGCTGGCCTCAAGTCCGCTCAACTCCAGGGCGCCATTCAGCTGCGGGGATTGGCCGGTGCCGGAAATATCCACTCGTCCATCGATGACACCCTCCAGGGTGTCCATACCGGCAGCCAGGGTACGATAGCGGGATAGATCCAGTGCCTCCAGGGTAAGGGTCCCCTCCAGAGCCCCGTCGCCTGCCGGGTCATCCAGTCCAACACTGAGTCGAAGTCGGCCGGCATCGGCCAGACGCAAGTCCAGGTTGACGTCGGCTCTATCCTGGTCGGCTAACAGGGTCACATTCAGTCGAGTGTCCGGTAGCGACCATGGCTGTCCGTAGATATCCAGGCCTTCCAACGAAAGGTCACTCGCCAGGTCGCTCTCCAGACGCCATTGATCGCCTCCCCGTCTCCACTGGACCTGTAGGTCCATATCGGTCTGGCCCGTCGCACGCCACTCCTCGGGCAGCCACTCATCCAGCATTTCCATGGGCAGCCCGCGAACCGAGAGAGCGGCATCACCGCTCTCGGCGCTGGCTTGCAGCGTTTCATCGAGACAGACGCTGCCCCCCTGCTCACGGCGCAGGCAGAACGGCTGCACGCTGGCGCTACCGGCTTCCAGATTGGCACTGAAGGCGAGGGGTTGCTCGAGGCGGATATCGCCATGTTCCGTCTGCGCTTCCAG
>SKVX01000145.1 GCA_007129225.1 Halomonas sp. | reverse complement strand
TATGTCCTGTTCTGTTTGAAACGTGTAAAGGCATCGATTATAGCGAACCCATGCCCCCTTGACAGCCGTTCGCCCACTTGCAAGCCATCTAGACCCGCCACTCCCAGGGGCGCTACATCCTACCCTTTCATCCGGAAGTGCCGCGGACGCACCCCGAAGGCCACCAGCCAGGCGAAATAGACCGCCGCACCGGCCACCACCAGCAGTGACAGCCACTGCACCCGGACCCAGACGCCCCAGCCAAGCCACTGCTGCCAGTCCGGGGAAAGCCATGCAAGGCCCAGCCCCATGACCGTGCAACCGCCCAGCAGCTGAACGCCATAGCGCCCCCAGCCGGGCTGGAACACCAGCACCCGCTCCTTCCACAGCAGCCAGCCCAGCAGACCGGCATTGAGGAAGGCCGACAGCGCCGTGGCCAAGGCCAGACCGGCGTGGGCCAGGGGCCAGACGAGGATCAGGTTGAAGACCATGTTGGCGACCATGGCGATGATGCCGATCTTCACCGGGGTCTTGGTGTTCTGGCGGGCGAAGAAGCCCGGCGCCAGTACCTTGATCAGCATGAAGGCGATCAGCCCGAAGGCATAGGCCCGCAGGCTCATCGCCGCCATGGTGATGTCGTGCTCGGTCATGGCGCCGTAATGGAACAGCGAGATCAGCAGCGGCTCGGCCAGTATTGCCAGGGCCAGGGCCGCCGGCAGGCCCAGCAGCAGCACGGTCCGCACCGCCCAGTCGAGCATGGCGGCGAAATGCTCCCCGGACTGGGCCGCATGGCGCTTGGAGAGTGCCGGCAGGATCACCGTGCCGATGGCGATACCGAACACGCCCAAGGGCAGCTCCACCAGCCGGTCGGAATAATAGAGCCAGGAGACGCTGCCAGGTGCCAGCAGCGAAGCCAGTACCGTATCGAGCAGCAGGTTGATCTGCGAGACCGAGACCCCGAAGAGCGCCGGCACCATCAGCACCAGTATGCGTTTCACCCCGCTATGGGCGAAGTTGGGCCACGGCGTGGGCATCAGCCCCAGGCGGACCAGGAACGGCACCTGGAAGGCCAGCTGGGCGAACCCGGCAATCAGCACGCCCCAGGCCAGCGCCATGGCGGGCTCTTCCATCAACGGCGTCAGTAGCAGCGCCGCACCGATCAGCGAGAGGTTGAGCAGCACCGGGGTAAAGGCCGGCACCGCGAAACGGTTCCAGGTATTGAGCACGCTGCCGGCGAAGGCCGTCAGCGAGACCAGCAGCAGGTAGGGAAAGGTCAGCCGCAGCATGTCGGCGGTCAGCGCCAGCTTGGCCGGGTCGCGACCGAAACCGGGGGCGAAGAGCCACACCAGCCAGGGCGACGCCAGCATCGCCAGCGCCGTGACCAGTGCCAACACCGCGGTGAGACTGCCCGCCACGGCATTGAGCAGTTCACGCACCTCCCGCTTGCTGCCGCGAGTGGCGTACTCCGACAGTACCGGCACGAAGGCCTGGTTGAAGGCACCCTCGGCAAACAGCCGGCGCATGAAGTTGGGGATCTTGAAGGCGACGAAGAAGGCATCGGCACCGCTGCCGGCACCGAACAGCGTCGCCACCACCACGTCGCGCACCAGCCCCATGACCCGCGACAGCATGGTCATGACGCCGACCACCAGGCCGGAGCGCATCAGCCCCCCGGCCTTCGGCGCCACGGCGCGGTCATCGTCGGCCACCGCCACAGGGGACGAATCCCCTGGCGGTGGCTGCTTTGACTCGGGCGGCTGTTCGCGATCCGTCACGTTGTCCCTTCCTCGACAGGCTGACTCAACGAAGACTCATTCAGGTAGATACCAGACACAAAAAAACCGGCCTTGGCCGGTTTTTCGTGGGATATCATCGAACGTGAGCGCATCGGCGCCGCAGCGTTCGGGACTCCTCCAAAGCGTCCGGCTTACGCAGCCAGCGCCTTAATTCGCTTGTTCAGGCGGCTCTTCAGGCGCGCGGCCTTCTTCTTGGAGAGCACGTCCTTGTCGGCGATACGGTCGATGACCGGCTGCGCCTGCTTGAACTGGCTCACGGCTTCGGCGTGGTCGCCGCCCTGAATGGCCTTGATGACGCGCTTGAGGTAGGTACGCACCATGGCGCGCTGACTCGCCTTCAGAACACGACGGCCTTCCGCCTGACGGGCACGCTTGCGGGCTTGCTTGCTGTTCGCCACTGACTATCTCCTGGAATACATTAACGCCGCCGGGCATCCCGACGGCATTGATAACATTTTGTCCGGACTGGAAAAATTGGCTTTTCCGCCGGTGTGGCCATCCGGCAACGCGATGGTTGTCGACGGGCCGTGTCTGAGAGGATGGCGCATCCTACCACAACAATCGCCTCTCTTTCCACACGTGGATGCACTCGCGCATCCCGTGAAAAAAGCGATCGGTCAGAGCACCACCAGGTTGTCGCGATGGATGAGCTCCGGCGCTTCCATGTAGCCCAGGATCGCCTCGATCTGATGACTCGGCTTGCCGAGAAGGCGGCTCGCCTCGGCGGCATCGTAGTTGACCAGCCCCTTGGCCACTCGCTCCCCCTGCTCATCGACACAGAGCACCATATCGCCGCGCACGAAACTACCCGACAGCGCCTTGACCCCCACCGGCAGCAGGCTCGAGCCGCTGCCCCGCAGCACCTTCACCGCACCGGCATCCAGCACCAGGTTGCCGCGCACCTGGAGCTGGCCCGCCAGCCAGCGCTTGCGGGCGGCCATGGGCGCCTCTTCCGGGCACAGCAGCGTGCCGAGCCGCTCGCCCTCCACCAGCCGGATAAGTACCTCGGGCTGGCGCCCGCTGGCAATCGCCGTGACCGCGCCGGAGCGCGCCGCCAGCCGTGCCGCCTGCACCTTGGTGGTCATGCCACCGCGCCCCAGTGCGCCACCACTGCCCGCCATGGCGGCCAGCGACGGATCGCCGGCACGCCCTTCGTGGATCAGCCGGGCACCGGGGTTGTGGCGCGGGTCGGCGTCGAACAGCCCCTCCTGGTCGGTGAGGATCACCAGGGCATCGGCTTCCAGCAGGTTGGCCACCAGGGCGCCCAGGGTGTCGTTATCACCGAAGCGGATCTCGTCGGTGACCACGGTATCGTTCTCGTTCACCACCGGCACCACCCGCAGGTCGACCAGGGTGCGCAACGCCGAACGAGCGTTGAGGTAGCGCTTGCGGTTGGAGAGGTCGTCGTGGGTCAGCAGCACCTGGGCGGTGAGCAGGTCGTGCCGGGCGAAATGGTGCTCATAGCACTGGGTCAGGCCATTCTGGCCCACCGCCGC
>SKVX01000212.1 GCA_007129225.1 Halomonas sp. | reverse complement strand
TTCTCGACGATGACATCGGCCTCCTTCGCCAGTCGGTAGAATATCTCCCGCCCCTCGTCTTCCTTGAGGTTGATCGAGATGCTCTTCTTGTTGCGGTTTATCTGGGCGAAGCAGGTCGACTCGTCGTTGATGTAGGGCCCCATCTGCCGGCTGTCGTCGCCGCCATTCTTCTCGACCTTTATGACTTCGGCCCCCATGTCGCCCAGCACCATGGTGCAGTACGGTCCGGCCATGATCTGCGAAATATCCAGCACCTTCATGTTGGCTAGGGGAAGCATATTCATTACCTCTTGGTCGGCGGAAAGCGAGCGGCTCAACGGCCGCTCCAGCTGTGCGGTGTCTTGTTGATGAATGACGCGACGGCACCACGGAAGTCCTGGCTCGTGTAGCAGCGCGATATCAGGTCGATGTCGCTGCCCTCGGCCGGCTGGCGTGCGACCTGGACGCGATGGATCGCCTCCTTGCAGGCGCCCAGGGTCAAGGGAGCGAACCCCTGGAGACGCTCGATGACTCGCCCCACCTCCTCTTCGATCGAGTCGGCCGCGAAGATATCGGTCACCAGGCCCGCGAGCTTCGCCTCCTCCGCGCCGACCATCCGGGCCAGCATCAGCACCTCCTTGGCTCGTGCCGGGCCGACCAGGTCCACCAGCCGGGACACGTTGGTCATCGATACGCAGTTGCCCAGGGTCCTGGCGATGGGAATGCCGAACTTCAGGTCCGGCGTGCAGTAGCGAAAGTCGCAGGCCATGGCGATAGCCGCGCCGCCGCCGACGCAGTAGCCCTCGATCAGGGCGATGGTGGGCTTGTTCAGGGCGTGCAGGCCACCGATCACGTTGTCGATGCGCCGCTCGTAATCGAGTGCATCCTGCGCCTCGGTGAAATGGGCAAATTGCTTGATATCGGTACCGGCGACGAAAGCCTCCCCTCCCGCCCCGCGCAGGACCACGACATCCACGTCGGGGTCATCGTTCAACTCGCGGCAGTGTCTCTCCAGCGCGTCATACATCGCCCAGGTCATGGCATTGCGCACTCGGGGACGGTTGAACGTCAGCCAGGCGACACGGCCGATGCGTTCATGAAGCAGTTCTTCGCTGGGGTCGCTCATGATGGGTATCTCTCCTTGCGGCTGTTGCGTGCGGCTATTTTTTACGTGCGGGCGCTTAAGTGCTGGCGGCGCGGAGCCTGCGTTACAGCATGATTATGAACACATAATTCATTTCAACATTTAGACTTTGGTCAAAAGCCTGTCAGGAGCCAAGGAAATCAGGGGGAAGCAGAAGATAGGAGGAGAGCGAAAAAGTGAATTCAAAATTATTGACGCGTTATGCCCCGCTTCCTAACGTAGGAGGTGGCGCCCTTTCCGGCACCCCGCGTCTTTCCGATATCGCCTTGACGGAGAACCACCATGGCTACCTATGCACTCGACGATCTGGCCCCGACCTATGACGATACCGTCTTCATCGCCCGTGAAGCCGCGGTCATCGGCGATGCCCGCCTGGCCCGGGACGTCAGCATCTGGCCCGGCGCCGTCTTGCGTGGTGACAACGAGGCGATCGTCATCGGCGCGGGCAGCAACATCCAGGAGAACTGCGTACTGCATACCGATCCCGGCTTCCCGATGGAGATCGGCGAAGGCGTCACCGTGGGCCACCTCGTGATGCTCCACGGCTGCACCATCGGCAACGGCAGCCTGATCGGCATGCACTCCACGGTGCTCAACGGCGCCAGGATCGGTGACAACTGCCTGATCGGTGCCGGTTCCGTCATCACCTCCAACAAGGACTTTCCCGACAACTCGCTGATCCTCGGCTCCCCCGCCAAGGTCGTGCGGACGCTGAGCGAGGAGGAGATAGCCGGTCTCACCGTGAGCAGCAAGGACTACGTCGCGCGCAAGAATCGCTATCTCAGCGAGCTGACGCAGCTGACCTAGTCAGCCACCTGTCAATCAGATACGCAGCCGGCCGGCCTGATTGGCGGTCCTGTCACCGCGCGGACGTTCCCGCTGGCGATGGACTGCGGCGCGCCAATGCCACCTGCCCGCGCAGTTCGTCGATCAACTCGACCGCCGCCGTGGAGAGCGGCTGGTGCTTGCGGGTGATGATGCCGTAGTGGTCCAGCGGCTTGCCGATGGTCAATGGCAGGGTCGCATACTGGCCACTGGCCAGGGGCCTCTTGAGGACGGAGTGGGGCAGCACGGCCAACATGTCGGAGGCCAACAGCAGCTGCAGGATCGACTGGGTAGAGGTCGTCTCGATGATGTCCTCGGGCGTGGCAATGCCAGCCTCGGCCAGGGCCCTCTCGAAGACGCCGCGCATCGGACTGCTCAAGGGGTGCAGTATCCAAGGCCAGCGGCTGAGTACGCCTAGTGACGCCTCCCCGCCTTTCACCAGTGGATGCCCCGAGCGCGCCACGACACGGAGCGGTTCCTCCAGCAGTGCTTCGAAATCGAACTGGTTGTGCTGACTGACTTCCGTCAGGCGGCCGATGACCAGGTCCAGCTGTCGATACTCCAGCGCCAGCAATAGCCTGTCGCTGCTCTGCTCGTCGATGCGCAATGCCAGCCGCGGCCGCCGCTGCTTCAGGGCGGCAATCGCAGCCGGCAGGAGTTCGGGGGCCGCGGCCGGTATGGCCCCGATGGCGAGGCGCCCGTAGCCCCCCTCACGCAGGGACTCCACATCCTCGACCAGACGCTGTACGTCGTTGAGCAGGCGTTCGGCATGATGCACCACATGCCCGCCCAGTTCGGTAGGCACCATGGCACGCGGCTGCCGCTCGAAGATCGCGAAGCCGAAGTAGGTCTCCAGGTCGCGCAGCATCTTGCTGGCCGCCGGCTGGCTGAGGTGCATCTGGCGAGCGGCGGCATGCATGTTGCGACTCTGTCCCAGGTTCACCAGTAGCTGTAGATGCTTGAAGCGCAGCCAGGCGCACAGGCTTGCCGTCGTCAGCTTGTCCATCGTTACCCTACTTCTCCCCAACTGATAACCAGAATGAATCAGTATGGCAAAAAATTCGATTGGCAGGTTATTGGCTTCCCCTTCTAGGCTGGATCGATAACCGCTGACGTCCAAAGGATAAGATTGCATGACCACTATCTCTCGTCTGTCCGTTCAGGATATTCGCTTCCCCACCTCGCGCTCCCTGGATGGCTCGGATGCCATGAATGCCGCGCCCGACTACTCCGCCACCTATGTCGTACTGCATACCGACGATGCACAGCTGGAGGGGCACGGGCTGACCTTCACCATCGGCCGGGGTAACGAGATCTGCGTCAAGG
>SKVX01000435.1 GCA_007129225.1 Halomonas sp. | reverse complement strand
TCGTGGTAAACCACCTGGGGCAGGCTGAGAATGAGTTCATCCTCGACCATCTCCAGCAGGTTCAGCTGTTCGTTTTCCACCAGCACCGGCTCGTGGGTGCTCGGCAGCTCTGCCGCCAGCGCGTCGCTCGTGACCATGCCCAGCAGGAATTCGCTTTCGACATGCTGTGACAGCGGCTCAAGGCAGCGACGGCAAGGCAGCTGCAACTCGGCCTCCAGGCGGCCGTGAATCACGCGGCGCCCCTGGGGGTCGATGGCAAAGTCGAGCCATACCTGGCAGTCGCCCTCCTGCGCACCAACCTGCTCAGCGAGACGCTCGAACTGGTCGAGCGCCACCAGGCCTTCGAGGCGTTCGGCGCGGGCAGCGAGCTTGTAGGGCTCGACCCTATTGGGAAGTCGTGAGGTCAACATAGGCGCGCAATGATAGGCACTCCCCCGCCCCCTGTCAAAGCCGCCTTCGCGCCGGGTGACAATGATACGATACCAGGCCGTCAATACCCCCCCATGCGGCCTACCCTCAAGGAGACGCTGATGCCTCGACTCATACTTGCCTCCGGCTCGCCCTGGCGGCGCCAACTGCTCGAGCGCCTGGGATTGCCGTTCGACTGGGCGAGTCCCGACATCGACGAAGCCCCTCGCCCGGGCGAGCCCCCCGAAGCGCTGGTGCACCGCCTCTCCCTGGCCAAGGCCGGGGCCGTGGCCGAAGCGTATCCCGACCACCTGGTCATCGGTTCGGACCAGGTGGCGGACTTCGACGGCGAGATCCTCGGCAAGCCCGGCGACACCGCCACGGCACGGGCGCAGCTGGCGCGCTTCTCCGGCCACCGCGTGCGCTTTCTCACCGGCCTGGCGCTGATCGACAGCCGCGCAGGACGCCATTGGGTCTGCCACGAGCGCTACGACGTCGTGTTTCGCCAGCTCAGCGACGCCGAGATTTCTCGCTACGTGGAGCGCGAGCAGCCGCTGGACAGCGCCGGCAGCTTCCGCATGGAGGGACTGGGCATCGCCCTGTTCGAGAAGTTAGAGGGCGATGACCCCAACACCCTGATCGGCCTGCCGCTGATCCGCCTCTGCGCCCTGTTGCGCGAGGCGGGGCTGGATCCCTTAGCCTAGCCCTTGATTGCCTAAAGCCGCGGCTTCCCCGGCGACAGGCCTGCGCGGAGGCGCTGTGAACCCATCCCTGGGCGCTACATTCTTCATCCTTGAAGAATGACCTCCGCTCCGCCCTGCCCCCGGCGCCGCTCCCCATCACCGAGGCACCTGTCGATACCCGGCACCGACAGGCAAAGCGGGGGCCTCCAGCTTCGAACTACGGCAACTGGTAGCGTACCGGCGACTGGCTCGACGGCACGCCGGCCCACTCGGCGGCGACGCGACCGAACTGGCGTGACAACCGCTCGAACGGGTCGAGACGAGGGGTATAGTCATGGATGCGCAGCTCGTCGAACAGCTCATGGGACAGGGCATCCAGGCTGCTGATGCCATCGATGAGACCCAGCTCCAGCGCCTGCTCCCCGTTCCAGATCAACCCGCTGAAGAGCCTGTCGTCGTCGGCTAGCCGATCTCCTCGCCCGGCATGGACGGCATCGATGAACTGCCGGTGCGTGGTATCCATCACCGACTGCCAGAACTCCCGCTCTTCGGGTGCCACCGGCGAGAAGGGATCGAGAAACCCCTTGTTCTCGCCACTGACATAGATGCGGCGCTCGATACCCAGATGGTCGATGGCCTCCTCGAAGCCGAAGCTGGCGAATATCACCCCGATCGACCCCACCAGGCTGGCCGGCGCCGCCACGATCTCGTCGGCCGCGGCGGCAATATAGTAGGCCCCGCTGGCACCGATATCCTCGATCACGGCAATGATCGGCTTGTCGCCCTTCTCGCGCAGCCTGAGTATCTCGTTGAAGACACGCTGAGACTGAACGGGACTGCCGCCGGGGCTATCGATATGCAGCACGACTGCGGCGGCTGTTTCCGCTTCCCAGGCACGATTGAGCCCCCTGATGATCCGCTCGGCACTGGCCGGCGACTCGCTGTCGATGACGCCATGAACCTTGACCACACCCAGGTGCTGTCGCTCGGGCTCTCGCGTGCCAGGATCAAGGAAGAGGCTGTAGAACGTGGCCGACAGGGACGCCAGTATCAGCGCGGCAAAAAAGAAGCGAAAGAAGAGCTTCCAGCGCCTGGTACGACGCTGCTCGACCAACACGCCACCGATCCATCGGTCCAGCATCTCCTGCTGAGCCAGCCGCTGACGCTCCCGCAGGGTCTCGGCACTCTCCGGTGGCGGAGGTGGCGAGGCGGCCTGCGCCTGCCGAAGCCGTCGCGCCTCCTCGGGGCTCAACTCAGGCCCTTCGGTCCAGCGATCCTCCAATCCTTCTTCCCGCTTGTCATCCCGCTTGTCATCACTCATGGCTCACGTCCCTTACAGCCGCCTATCGATTCAACCAGTCAAACAACTCCGGCACCGCTTCCGCGGTGAACACGGGGCGGCTGGCCGCCAGGCGCTCGGGAGCATGCACACCCCAAGTCACGGCAATCCGATCCATGCCAAGTGCCCGAGCCATCTCCAGATCATATTCAGTGTCGCCAATCATCACCGCCTCCCCGACATCGACGTCCAGCTCGACCAGGAGTTCCTCCAGCATCTGCGGGTGGGGCTTGGAGCGCGTCTCGTCGGCGGTACGGCTGGCATGGAACCAGCCTGCGCTTCCGCTCTCGCGGAAGATGCGATCCAGGCCGCGTCGGCTCTTGCCGGTCGCGACCGCCAGGCGACGATCGCTGATGCCACGCAGGCCCGCGACACCCGCCTCGACACCGGGAAAGAAGCGCATTGGCGTGGCATCACCCTCGACGAAATGGAAGGCGTAGCGACTGCGCAGCAACTCCGAGCGCCCGGGGTCGATCCCGGGACAGAGCTTATCAATGGCCTCGGGCAGTCCCAGGCCGATGATGTCGCGTATCGCGTCATCGGCCAGTTCCCCCCACCCGGCTTCCAGGGACGCCGCCTGCATGCAGGAGACGATACGGGCGGCAGAGTCCATCAGGGTGCCGTCCCAGTCGAATATCACCAGTCGATAACGCATCGAGGCTCCAGTTCGGTGATTGAAGGTGGCAAGGTCAGGACAGCTTGCGGGCACGCTGCAACACGGCTTCCAGGTCATTGGGGAGCGGTGCCCGTATCTGTACCGGCCTGCCGCTGGTCGGCTCGGGAAAAGTCAACGACGCCGCATGCAGGAACAGTCGCGACAAGCCCAGCTTGCGTGACAGCACCTCGCCTTC
>SKVX01000397.1 GCA_007129225.1 Halomonas sp. | reverse complement strand
CGGATGATTACCGCTGTCGCCTACACCAGTACGGACATCGAAGCGCTCCCTCTTGTGCTGCTGTTTGAGCGTATTGCTGGATGCCGGCCATGTTGACCAAAGCCCACTTACGCCCCGAAATTGACGCTGGACAAAGTTGCATCGCATAGGCCTTACACTTTCGGCTAGGTCAGCTTGCGAAGCCAAACACTATCTGCAAGTCTGCTATTTAGATATATGTACATCCGCATATAACCATAACAATGAAAGATGGTCGTGTATATGCAAAATCGAGAGCACTGCTCTACAGAACACAACCGGGCCGTTCAACCTCTACGCCCTGCTCTATCCGGGATCGGCTGGGTGGCCACGCGCTGTCTTCAACCTCCGCCGCACCCTCTCGACTGTAACCGATGCCAGGCGGCATGTCCGGCTGACGCCCTTGGCTTCGTGGAAGATGAAGCAGAGCAGGCATCAGGCTTGCGCCTGCTGGCCAGCGATGCCTGTCACGGCTGTGCTCAGTGCGTTGCCGCCTGCCCCACGGAAGCGCTGATCAGCCAGGACATTGACAGCCTGGTGCAGGGTGTCGAATCGGGCGGGTCTGACGGCAAGGTGGTGTTGAAATGTCACCGGGTCAGCAGCAATCTCTCCTCACCTCACACGCTGCACTGCCTGCGCTCATTGGGTCCCGACAGGCTCTGGGAGTTGAAGGCCTCGGCGGCCCCTGCCGAACTGACCCTGCTCCTGCCTGAGTGCTGTGCCTCCTGTGTCGCAGCGCCCTCGCGCGAAGACTCCTGGCTGCCCCAGGCCCAGGCACTGGTCACGGTCGTCTTCACCGAAGCCCTGCCTTTTGCCAGCGCCAGCACGACTCCGCTGACCCGTCGCCGCTTTCTGCTGGGGCATACCTCATCAAACCAGCCTGAGATACCTGCTCGGCACGCCTATCCCGAAGCCCGCAGAAACCAGCGCCTGGCAACCGCGGCCCGAAATATCGACCCCGGTGCCCAACTGAACCTGCCCAACCTCGTGCTGGATCAGCAGTTGTGCCAGGCACATGGCGTCTGTGCACGAGTCTGCCCAACGACCGCATTGCAGGTAAACGAGGCCGGAGAACTGGCATTCGATCCGCTGGCCTGCCTCGACTGTGGCCACTGCATTACAGCGTGTCCGGAAAAGGCGCTTACGCTCGTCGCCGGTCCAAGAGCGCTGCCCTGGACATTGCGCCAACAGGCGATGACTCGCTGCATGAGCTGCCAACGCGATTTCGTATGCATGGATAGCGCTGGCGAGGATGCAACAACGGAATGTCCAGCCTGCCGGAGGGAAAAGGAGCTGCTTCAGGATAGCTTTCGCAGCCTGTTCCACTGACAGGGCCGGGAGAATTGACAATCAAGACAGAGCGGGACCACCGGAGCCGTTCTACCGACGGATCCTATAGAACAAGACGCGAACCGTGAGGGGAGATTCTATGAAACTGTTTCAGACACTCATCAACCGACGGCGATTCCTGCAATCGTCGGCTGCGGTTGGCGCCTCGGCTGGCGCTGTGACGGCCGGGATCAGTGGCCTCACCGGGCTGACCTCTACCAGCGAAGCTCGCGCCCAGACGCCTCGCGGTGAAACCGTGGTCACCAAGAACATCTGTGCCCAGTGCCCCGCACGCTGCGGTATCGACGTCTACACCACCGATGGCCGGGTGCATGCCATCTACGGTGATACCGGCAACCCCATCGCCAACGGCAAGCTGTGTCCCAAGGGGCACCTGGGGACCTATTTCCTCTACGATCCGGACCGTTTCAAGAGCCCCATGAAACGCACCAATCCCAACAAGGGGCGCGACGAGGATCCCGGCTTCGTCCCGATCAGTTGGGAAGAAGCGCTGGATACTGTTGCCGAGCGTCTCAACGAGCTTCGCGAGCGTGGCGAGTCTCATCGCTTCGCGCACTTCTACGGGCGCGGCTGGGGGGCCTCCGATGCCGGCCTCTACGGCGACTTCGGCAAGCTCTACGGCACGCCCAATTCCGCCATCGGCCATGCCTCCATGTGTGCCGAGGGTTCCAAGCGGGCCAAACGCGCCACCGACGGCAATGACTCCTACAATTCCTACGACTACCGCAACACCAACTACCTGCTGATCATGGGGGCGAGTTTTCTCGAGGCCTTCCGCCCCTACAACAACGTGATGCAGATGTGGGGGCACATGCGAAGCAAGAGCCCCAAGACCCGCGTCACCTGCGTCGACGTGCGCATGAACCCCACCATGGCGGCCGCCGACCGGGCGCTCTACATCAAGCCGGGCACCGACGGTGCCTTCGCCCTGGCGGTAGCCCATGTGATCCTCACCGAGGGCCTGTGGGACAAGGAGTTCGTCGGTGACTTCTACCAGGCCTCGCGCCGCTTCGTCAGCCGCGAGGCGATTCCCGACGACTCGTTCGAGGAGAACTGGGTCCACGGCCTGACCGAGTGGTGGAACCAGGAACTCAAGGATCGCACCCCGGAGTGGGCCGAGGAAATCACCAGCATCCCCGCTCGGCACATCCGCCAGACCGCCATGGAGTTCGGCTCGACCCGCCCCGCCGTGGCGCTGTTCGAGCGGGGCCCCACCGGCCACACCAACGGCACCTACAACGGGATGGCCATTCACGCCCTCAATGCCCTGGTGGGCTCGCTGTTCGCCAAGGGCGGCCTCGGCTACCAGATGGGCGTACCCTACGGCGACCTGCCGGTGAGCGCCGACGATTATCTGGACGACTATGCCCGCAACGGCGCCTGGAAGGACAAGCCCCGCATCGACATGGCGCGCACCGAACGCTGGCCCATGACCAGCCACATGATGCAGGAGACGGGCCCCAACCACCTGGCGGGAGACCCCTACAAGCTCGACACCGCCATGTTCTTCTACACCAACCCGATCTGGACGGCGCCGGATCCCAAGGTATGGGAAGAAGCCTTCAAGGATGTCTTCATCATCGACACCTCGCCGTTCCCCGGCGAGACCGCCATGTACGCCGACCTGATCCTGCCGGATTCGACCTACCTGGAGCGGCTGCAGGACTCACCCACCTACCCCTTCGAGGGCTGGCCGATGACCGCCCTGCGGGTGCCGGCGGTGGAGCCGATCTACGACACCCGCCACTTCGGCGACATCCTGATCGGCATCGGCAAGCGGCTTGACGGCCCGGCGGGCGAATACTACCGGGAGCTCGACAGCGTAGAGAATGTGCTGCGCCATCGTGCCGCCGGCTTCGCCGACAATCCCGGCGACAACGGCGTGAACGACTTCGAGAGCTGGAAGGAGAAGGGCG
>SKVX01000409.1 GCA_007129225.1 Halomonas sp. | reverse complement strand
CAGAATCTCGCCGAAGCGGTCCTCCATGCCATACATCTTCACGCGCTCCAACAGGGAGCGCATGACATGCTTCTCGAAGCCGGAGTAGGCGTGGACGACGTACCAACGCTTGGACATGAAAACTCCTAACCGATGACGCCGGACATCGCCCAGCCAAGAAGGGTGTCGATCAGCCACAGCATCAGACCGACCACCAGCACGGCGACAAGCACGATAGCCGTGGTCTGCACGGTTTCGGGACGGGTCGGCCACACCACCCGCTGAATCTCTTTCTTGGCACTCTTGGCCAGCTCGGCCAGCTCGCGCCCCTTGGCGGTAGTCAGCGCCATGGCCGCGGCCGCAGCACAAAGGACTACGACCCCCAGCACGCGATAGAGGATGGCCTGTTCGGCAAAGTAGGTATTTCCCACGACAGCCACGACCAGCAACGCGACGACCACCGCCCACTTGAGCCCGTCGTGGCGCGACTCCTGCACCTCGGCGTTATGTTTCATGAAAACGTGACTCCTCAGGGTGCGGCAATCGAATCATGTATCTAGTAGATGGGTGCCAACCTGGGGGAGGCTGGCAGGCCAGGAGGGAATCGAACCCCCAACCTGCGGTTTTGGAGACCGCTGCTCTGCCAATTGAGCTACTGGCCTGTATCTGATGCGCGCAACCCCTTGCAGGCAGCATGCACAACAGCGGGCGCCATGATAGCGAAGGTATCGCCTGGTGGCAACCCCTTCCGGCAATACCGAGCCGGAAAAGAGAAAGGCGAGCCTTGGCTCGCCTTTCTCTGTTTGGAGCTCATGGACGGATTTGAACCGTCGACCTCACCCTTACCAAGGGTGTGCTCTACCCCTGAGCTACATGAGCAAAACTCTTTGGCACATCCTGCATGCCTGTACCATTCATCACTTGCCATACTGGAGCGGGCAGCGGGGATCGAACCCGCATCATCAGCTTGGAAGGCTGAGGTTCTACCATTGAACTATGCCCGCCCACCCACTCTGGCAGCCGAATCGCCAAAGTCGATCACGGCATGAAACTTGGTGGAGGGGGAAGGATTCGAACCTTCGAAGCTTTCGCGGCAGATTTACAGTCTGCTCCCTTTGGCCACTCGGGAACCCCTCCAGCTGGCGGATCATTCTACCGCCTCCACGAACCCTGTCAAGTGCTTGTTTATCAGCGACTTGCCCGAAGAAACTTCAACCGGAAGCACCCTCAGCCGTGGAACGCGCTGCATTGTGTCAAAGCAGCATGGAGAAAGCAAGGCCCGCACGAATTTTTTCCAGGCCTGCCGGCTGGGGAACCCGTGGCGCGCCCGACATACGCCCGGCTCGCTCGGCGGCGGTCAGCGGGAAGCACGCCTCGAGCCCCCCATACACCATGTCCGGCCATACTGCATGGGGAGACTGCATACCGCGGGACACGACCCGGGCATCCCCACCCGTGAGCAACATCGGCAAGGCCACACCCTCCCGGTCGCACACCTCCGAGTAGATCCGGTTGATGGCGCTAACCGCCGCCATATAGATGCCATGATTGACTGCCTCAACGGTGCGCTGCCCGGGCAGCAGCAGCTCTTCGGCCTCGCTGTCGGGATCGATGGCCACGTTGCGCGTCCCCAGCTTGAGGCTCTCCTTCATTAAACGCAGTCCCGGGATGATATAACCGCCCAGGTGCCGCCCACCGGGCAATACGAAGTCGACGGTGATGGCACTGCCGCAATCCACCGCGCAGCAGCCTCCCGCAAGCTGGTAGCCCGCCAGCACCCCTAGCCAGCGATCCACGCCCAGCCGATGAGGCTCCTCATAGCCATTGACGACGCCAAGCGCCTCCGGCGTGGAGCGCGCCACATGCACTCCCCGTACGCGACTATGCAGCAGCGAAACGGTCTGCTCCAGGACCGCCTCCCGGGCCACACTGGAAATTCGTACCGCTTCGACCACATCCAGGTCGGGAATGTCGGAGCCAGGCTTCCACTCCTCGCGGGTCCAGACGGCACCTCGGGAACGGATCTCGCTGCTGTCGGCATCCTTCAGTCGCCATTTGGACAGCGTATTACCGATATCCAGGTCAAGAATCATGAGCGGCCACGCACGCTGATCTCGCCCCCAGCCAAGCGCTCACGTCGCCCATCCCTCCGAATCCAGAGGTTGCCCGACTCGTCGACGCCTTCCACCGTCGCCGCCAGGCTCTGTTCGCCCCGGAGCACATCGATATCACAGCCGCTAAATGCATGCCGGGCATTCCATTGGTCACGCCAGGCAGCAAAGCCCAGGCGCTCATAGTCGGCAAGCAGCGGCAGGAGCTCATCAAGCAGCTCATAGGCCAAGTGGTTGCGGGACAGCCCCGGCGCCTGGTCGTGCACCGCTGCGACTGGCTGCCCAATCGTCTTACGAAAATCCTGCGGCAGACTGACATTGATTCCCATGCCGATCACGACTTCGCAAGGGCCTGCGGCATCGCCGCTGATCTCCACCAGAATGCCGGCAAGCTTGCCCAGCCTGCCCTCGGCGCTCTCCAGGAGCACATCGTTGGGCCACTTAAGCTTAGGGGCAACCCCGTGCCGCTCGAGCACCTGTGCCAGCACCACCCCCACGGCCAGGCTGAGCCCCTCCAGGGCCACGACACCGGAGTCGAACCGCCAGCCGAGCGACAGCATAAGCGCACGCCCCCAGGGAGTCGACCAGGTACGGCCTCGGCGCCCACGGCCTTCGCTCTGCTGCTCTACCAGGCACACCTCACCGTGCCCGGCACCCTGGTCGAAGCGCTGACGGATGAACGCATTGCTGGAGGGTAGGGTCTCTTCAATGAACAGGCGGGCGAGATGCTGCCGACCCTGCCGGGAGAGACCGGCCACGATGGCTCCACCATCGAGCAGCTCCAGTGGACCTGAGATGCGGTACCCCTGCCCCTTGACGGCTTCCAGGGGGATGCCCAGCGCCTCGAGCTTCTTCAGCTGTTTCCATATCGCCGTACGCGATACGCCCAGCCGCTCGCCCAACTGCTCGCCTGAGTGAAACTCCCCATCACTCAACAGGCGGATCAGATCACCGATGGTCATGCCCTGTGCCCCAACCGGGAAAAGGCCCATTCTAGCGGAACTGCTGCAGGCACTGCACTGATCACAAAAAGAAAAACCCCAGCTTCTTTCGAAACTGGGGTTTTCTCGGAATAAATGCCTGACGATGACCTACTCTCGCATGGGGGGGTGAGACCGCCCGGCCTTTCGCGGCACCGCCGCGAGGGCGGTCGAACGCCCCGAGCCGGCGAGGGGCCGGCCCGCGAAGCGGCCCCACGATAT
>SKVX01000111.1 GCA_007129225.1 Halomonas sp. | reverse complement strand
CGGTGAGCAGGTCATAAGGAAGTTCAGTTACCGACGCGTGTGATCTTGCCGACCTGCGAGAGGTTGCGGATACGCTTGATGATGCGGGCGAGATGCACCCGGTCACGCACCGCCAGGGTCAAGTGGACGATGGAGAGGCGCACGTCGCGCTCCTCGATGCCGATGCGCTCGATATTGGCATCGGCGTCGGTGACCAGACTGGCCAGCTCGGCAACCAGGCCCCGGCGGCTCTCGATTTCCAGGCGCAGCGCCACGGGAAAGTCCTCGGCAATGTCGGCGGACCACTCCAGGGCGAGCAGCTTGTCGGGGTCGCTCTTCAGCTCGGCGAGATTGCGGCATTCCGTCCGGTGCACCACGATTCCCTTGCCCACGGAGAGGTGGCCGATCACAGGGTCGCCGGGCAACGGATGACAGCAGCGGGCGAACTTGATCACCATGCCTTCTGCACCGCTGATCACGATGGGCCCCTGGGGTTTAGGGGTACGCTGGCTGCTGTCGGCGTCGTCGCCATGGAGGGCATCGACCAGATGCCTGGCGACCACATAGGCCACCCTTGTTCCCAAACCGATGGACTCCAGCAGGCTATCCTCGTGCTTGAGCGACAGGTCTTCCAGCACCTGGGGCAGGGCCTGCTCCGGAAGCTCTTCCAGGCTGGTCTCGAATTCGCTCAGGGCCTTGTTGAGCAGGCGTCGGCCCAGCTGCACGGCTTCGGTATGCTGCTGGTGTTTGAGTGCGTGGCGAATCGCCGAGCGCGCCTTGGCGGTGACCACGAAATTGAGCCAGGCGAGATTGGGCTTGGCTCCGGGAGCGGTGATGATCTCCAGGGTCTGTCCGCTCTCCAGTCGGGTAGAGAGCGGCGCCAGGTGACGATCGATGCGACAGGCGATGCAGTTGTTGCCGATGTCGGTGTGAACCGCGTAGGCGAAGTCGATGACCGTGGCCCCCTGGGGCAGCTCCATGATGTCGCCGCGGGGCGTGAAGACATAGATGTCGTCGGGAAACAGGTCGTTCTTGACGTGTTCGATGAATTCCAGCGAGTCGCCGGCGTGGCGCTGCATTTCGAGCAGGCCCTTGACCCACTCCCGGGCGCGGGCATGGCTGCCCTCGGCGATGGGATGATCGGTCTGGCCGGCCTTGTAGAGCCAGTGGGCGGCGATGCCGTTGTTGGCCATCGCCTCCATCTCGCGGGTACGGATCTGTACCTCGATGGGCATGCCGCCGCTGCCGAACAGGGTGGTATGCAGGCTCTGGTAGCCATTGGCCTTGGGAATGGCGATGTAGTCCTTGAACCGCCCCGGCACAGGCTTGTAGAGGTTGTGCACCACGCCGAGGATGCGGTAACAGCTGTCGACGTCCTCGGTGATGATGCGAAAGCCGAACACATCCATGATCTCGGCGAAGGGCTTGCGCTGGTCGCGCATCTTCTTGTAGATCGACAGCAAGTGCTTCTGGCGGCCGATCACGGTGCCGTCGAGTTGCTCGTCGTCGAGGCTCTGCTGCAGTGCGTTCTGGATCTGGCGGATCGCCGAGCGACGATGCCCGCGGGCGCTGGAGACGGCGCGCTTGATGCGCTCGGCGCGCATCGGATGCAGCGCCTGGAAGGAGAGGTCCTCGAGTTCCACCCGGATGGTATTGATGCCCAGCCGACTGGCGATACGGGCGTAGATCTCGAGGGTCTCGCGGGCAATGCGGCGCTTCTTCTCGGGACGCAGGGCGCCCAGGGTGCGCATGTTGTGCAGGCGGTCGGCGAGCTTGACGATGATGACCCGGATATCCCGGGACATCGCCAGCACCATCTTCTGGAAGTTCTCGGCCTGGGCGACCGCCTTGTCCTCGAAGGTGATCTGGGTCAGCTTGGAGACGCCGTCGACCAGTTCCGCCACCGGCTTGCCGAACTGCTCGGCGAGTGCCTCCTTGGAGACCCCGGTATCCTCGATCACGTCGTGCAGCATGGCCGACATCAGACTCTGATGGTCCATGTGCATGTTGGCGAGAATATTGGCCACCGCCAGCGGATGGGTAACGTAGGGCTCGCCGGAGCGCCGCCGCTGGCCGTCATGGGCCTGCTCGGCGTAGTAGAAGGCGCGCTTGACCTGCTGGATCTCTTCGGGAGGTAGGTAGCCGCCGAGTCGGTCGGCCAGGTCGTCGATGGTGAACATTAGCGCGCCTTGAGTGCTAGCCTTACTCCTCGATGGCGATGCCAGGTTCGCCCTCATGACGAATTCGGACCGGCGCCTCGATCGGCTCGTCCAGTACGCTCTTGTCGACCAGACCGGCGGCGATCTCCCGCAGGGCCATCACGGTGGGCTTGTCGTTTTCCCAGGGCAGCAGGGCGTCGCGGGAGCCGCGAGCGAGTTGGCGAGCGCGCTGGGTTGAGATCATCACCAGCTTGAAACGATTCTCGACGTTTTCCAGACAATCTTCGACGGTGACACGCGCCATGTAGGTATTCCTGAAAAGCAGTGGATGTCCCCGGCCGCAACCGGGAATATGAAATGGAACAGGACAGACTAGATTACTCGACGCCCGGCGTCCCTGACAAGCGCTTGCGACGGCAGGGAGTCAGGACAAGCGCCTGCGGCTGGGGTCAGGATAAGCGCCTGCGGCTGAGTTATGACAATAGCGCCGCCAGCAGCGGACCGTGCTCTTTCTGTACCCGGGCAAGACTCAGGCGACGGCTGATCACCAGCGACTGCAGTTCGCGCAGGGCGGTGGTGAAATCGTCGTTGATCACCAGGTAGTCGTACTCGTCGTAGTGCGACATCTCGCTCACCGCATCGCGCATTCGCCGTGCGATGGTGGCATGCTCGTCGGTGCCGCGGCTGGACAGGCGGCGCTCCAGCTCGTCCCGGGAGGGCGGCAGGATGAAGATCGAGACCGCATCCGGCATCTGCTGGCGCACCTGGCGGGCGCCCTGCCAGTCGATCTCCAGGATCACGTCCTGTCCGGCATTGAGCATGGCTTCCACCGACGGACGCGACGAGCCGTAATAGTTGTCGAAAACCCGCGCGTATTCGAAGAACTCGCCACGCTCGATCATCGCCTCGAAGGCCGGCACGTCGATGAAGTGGTAGTTCACACCGTCCACTTCACCGCGGCGCTGGCTCCGGGTGGTATGGGATACCGAGACCTGGATGCCGTCGAGGCTGTCGATGAGTTCACGCACCAGGGTGGTCTTGCCGGCACCGGAGGGGGCGGAAACGACGAAAAGCGTACCTTGGGACATGACGGCTCCGGGTCAGTGACGAAGATTCGACAGGGGCGAGCATTATACGTGGCTTGGGACGCTTGCGTCATGGG
>SKVX01000253.1 GCA_007129225.1 Halomonas sp. | reverse complement strand
TGAACACCGCAAGGCCCAGGCCGTTGGCCCAGGCCAGCCCGCTGATGGGTTCGGTCGGCCACAGCAAGAGGCCGGGAATCAGCAGGATCAATGCCGACATCGCCGTGCTACCCGCCGCCAGTACGCGTACCGGAAGGTGCGAGAGATAGGTCTTCGAATAATTGCTGGCTACGCCATAGCAGAAGGTGGCCCCCAGCGCCGAGAGAATGAACCAGCCGTCACCGCCCAGCGCGAAGTCCAGCCGGTTGGCCGAGAGCACATAGACCCCGACGAAGGCGAGGGCGAGTCCCAGGTACTGCTGGCGCTGTACCGGTGTCGTGAAGAACAGGGCTCCCAGCAGCGCGGTGAAGATCGGGGTGGTGGCATTGATCAGCGAGGTGAAGCCCGCCTCCAGGCGCACCGTGGCCAGCGCCAGCAGGACGAAGGGCAGCACATGGTTGACCAGGCCCAGCAGCAGCAGTCCCCCCTTGTTTTCCCAGACCAGTTTCAGGTAGCGAAGACTGAGCAGCAGGGGAATCAGCAGCAGGGCACCCACGCCCATCCGCACCAGAATCAGCGGCACGGGGCCGAACTCGGGAACCGCCACCCGCATGAAGATGAATGACATGCCCCACAGTGACGAGAGCAGTATCAGGCGGAGGGTATCGGCCGGCGACATGCGGCATCCTTATGGGTACCAGATGATCCCGTAGGTTACGGTTGAAAACACTGCAAGGGAAGGCTGTGGCCTGGATATATCGCGCTGAATGCCTTGATTGACGTTAACCCTTGTTGATGTCCGCATTTTTCCGATGGCCGCCGGGGAAACGGAATTTCCGGCGAAACTCGCCGGGGCTGAGACGGGTAATCCGCTTGAATACGCGGCGGAAGGCGGCCGTCTCCTCGTAGCCTACCTGCCAGCTGATGTCTTCCACGGGCTCATTGGTACTTTCGAGCAGGCGCTTGGCTTCCTCGATGCGAAGCTGCTGCAGATAGTGGACCGGCGAATAGCCTGTCGCCCGCTTGAAGCGGCGGTAGAAGGTCGGCCTTGGCAGGTCGCACCGATGGGCCAGGTCGTCGACGGAGACATCCACGGTATCACGGGCATTTAGCCACTCCTGAAGCTGTCGAATGGTGCCGTCGCCATGGTCGGTGGGCGGGACGAAGGGAACGAAGGGGGCCTGGCTGCGGGAGTCCCAGTGGTAGAGGAGAAACTTGCCTATCTCCTGGGCCGCAGTCGGGCTGACATGGCGGGCAATCAGGAAAAGAATCAGGTCCTGCCAGGAGCTGGCGGCACCGGACATGACGAACTCCCCATGCCGGCCGGTGACGATAAGCAGCTCCTCGACACGCAGCCGGATACCGGGGAAATTTTGCCGAAAGGTGGGAGCGAAGGCCCAGTGCGTCGTGGTGTCCAGCCCATCTAGCAGGCCGGTTTCGGCGAGCAGCAGGGCGCCGGCGCAGGCCGAGCAGAGGTCGGCGCCCTGGGCATGCATGCGCCGTAGCCACGCCACCGTTTCCGGATGCTTCCCGGTTAACCATGCCTGATTCTCGAACAGCATGGATGCGGTGATGACGATATCGGTGTCGCCCACCTCGCTGATGGCGCGGTGCACCTCGAGGGGCAGGCCGCAGGCGCTGGGAAATATCCCCCGTTGGGGCCCGACGATCTCGACCTCGAACAGGCGCGTGACGCTGCTCTCCGGTCTTGCCACCACGGCATCGGCAAGCACCAGGGTCTCGTAGAGGCCATGGATCGGCGTACCGGTGGACTCTGCCGGCAGCGCGAGCAAGCTGACCCGCCTGGGATATAGGCTCATTGCCATTTTTTTCAGCCCCGCTGATCAGAATGGGCCGTTTTCGATCAGTCTGGCTCTGGTGAGGGGGGCTCGCAAGGCGGATCGTGGGCAGCAGGAGGAAGGCGCAAGACAGCGCCGGAATCCTGGACAACCCACCGTCAATGGCGAGGAGAAGATCATGTTTATCACCATTGAGCACCAGATCCATGATTCGGCCGGGTTTCAGCAGTGCGCCGAGCGGGTCTTCCCGCTGCCGGA
The DNA here is from genome assembly GCA_007129225.1 of Halomonas sp. Lineage (GTDB taxonomy): Bacteria > Pseudomonadota > Gammaproteobacteria > Pseudomonadales > Halomonadaceae > Halomonas. The sequence goes on along the minus strand of SKVX01000253.1, from coordinate 1,273 downwards.
GGCGCTCCATGTGCACCAGTTCCTGCCCGCCGAGGACTTGAGCCGCGCCGTATGTCTCTATGAGGCACCCTCGATCGAGCGGCTGCGCGACTATCTGGATCCACTTCTTGGGCAAACCAGCACCCAGCGCTACTTTCCGGTCGCCGAGGCGCATGCCATCGGACTGCCGGTGCGCCAGCTGGCCTGAGCCCGGATCACGCTGAAAACCGAGAGAGGAGGTTGTGATGAAATCCCTGCTGATCACCACCGTATCCGCCCTGACGTTAGCCGGCATGGCGAGCCTGATGCCCGCCCAGGCCGAAGAGGCGCCGGGCTTTATCCAGGAGACCTTCCCCACACAGGGGGTCGAGGCGGCCTGGCAGAGCTACCAGTCTGTGTTTCTCGACCCCGACGCGGCCCTGGACACCCGCACCAAGGAGCTGATTGCGCTGGCCGTTTCCGCGCAGGTCCCCTGTGATTACTGCGTCTACTATCACACCCGGGCGTCACAGGCCCATGGGGCCAGCGACGCCGAGATCAGGGAGGCGCTAGCCTCGGCGGCGCTGGTGCGCAAGTGGAGCACGATGCTCAACGGATCGCAGTATGATCAGGATGAGTGGCGTCAAGAGGTAGATGCCATCTTCGCGGAGGAGTGAGTGGCGCGGGCAGGGCGCGAGCCCCCATGGTGTGAAGCCGGCCCGCGCTCTGTCGCGTCCAGCTAGTCGGACGCGCCGATCACCAGCCAGCCGCCGTCATCGACGCTCACCGGGACCGGGTCCAGCGCACACCCTTCGCCCAGACCCCCGGTCCCTTCGCCGGTGCGGGCCGAGAAGGTCGCGTCGTGGTTGGTGCAGCGCAGTTGTTCACCATCCTGGCTGAGAACGCGCTTGCCGCGCTGGTCGAGGGGCAGGTACTGGTGAGGGCACGCATTGACGTAGGCGAGCGGGGTGTCATTCAGTCGAACCAGCAGCAGCGGAAAGCTGCCATTCTCGCTCTGGAGGATCAGCGAGCGGGTGTCGCCGGGAGGCAGCTCCTCGAATCGCATGAGGCGCGTTCCCAGCTTGGGTGCACTACGATATTGCTGCCATGCCTGGGACATGCCGTTTCTCCTTATGCTCACGGGGGTGTCGGGATTGTTGCGTATCGGGACCCGCTTGTCAGCGCTCGTGCCGCCCCCGGATCAACCAGACATGGCTGGCCTCGTCGGGTACAAAGGTGCTGTTAACCACAGCGATGTCGCCGTTGTCGTTCACCGCGAGCTTGTGGGTCAACAGCCCCTGAAGGTTGCCGTTGA
>SKVX01000165.1 GCA_007129225.1 Halomonas sp. | reverse complement strand
GCCAGCGCTTCGCCGCGAAAGCCCAGGCTGGCAACGCCCTCGAGCTCTTCCAGCGATGCGATCTTGCTGGTGGCATGACGCGACAGGGCCAATGGCAGGTCGTCCTCGCCAATACCGCAGCCATCGTCGCGCACCCGAATCAGCCGGGTGCCGCCCGCCTCGAGCTCCACCTCGATCCGCCGGCTCCCGGCGTCGATGGCATTCTCGACCAGTTCCTTGACCACCGACGCGGGACGCTCCACCACTTCGCCAGCGGCGATCTGGTTGGCCAGTCGCGGGTCGAGTACCCGTATCCGACGCACCTCGAGCGTTTCGTCAGTCGTTTCGTCGATCATTGTCATGAGCGGGGAATCCTCAACACCTGTCCGACGCGAATCACGTCTCCGTTGAGTTCGTTGGCCTGCTTGAGCTGCCCCACCGGCACGCCATGGCGTGCGGCGATCTGGGACAGGGTGTCCCCCGGCTGAATGCGATATTCATTGCCCGTGGGAGTGCGTCGATTGTCCCGCTGCCAGGCAAGCAGGCTGGCCGGGGGCGGGTTACGCCGAAAGTGTTCAGCGAGTCCCGCGAAAATCGACTCGGCCAGCTTCTGCTGATGCCCGGCATCGCGCAGTCGTCGCTCTTCGTCCGGATTGGAGATGAAGCCGGTTTCGATCAGCAGCGAGGGGATATCCGGGGACTTCAGCACCATGAAGCCCGCCTGCTCCACCCGTGAACGGTGTAGCCGATTGACCCGCCCCAGCTGGTCCAGCACCTGGCCGCCGATGGCCAACGAATCGTTGAGCGTCGCAGTCATGGTGAGGTCGAGCAGCACGCCCCGCAGCACTTCGTCCTTGTCATTCAGCGACAGGTTGCCGTCCACGCCGCCGATGAGGTCGGCCTGATTCTCGCTGGCCGCCAGCCACTGGGCGGTCTCCGAGGTGGCGCCCCGCTGGGAGAGCGCATAGACCGAGCTCCCACTTGGCCGCGGGCTGTTGAATGCATCGGCATGAATGGAAACGAAGAAGTCGGCCTTCTGCTCACGGGCGATACGGGTGCGCTGGCGCAGGCCGATATAGTAATCCCCGTCGCGGATCATCACGGCACGGAAGCCCTCGGCGTCATCCACCAGTCGCTGCAGCCGTCGACTGATCTCCATCACCACATCCTTCTCGCGGGTGCCGCCAGGCCCGATGGCTCCCGGATCCTCCCCGCCATGGCCGGGGTCGATGGCGATGATGATGTCGCGGCGGGGGTGGGCAGCCGCAGGCTGGCTCGCGATGGCACTTTCGGTATTCACCTGAGGCGAGCCTTCCGCCCCTTCGGTACGGCCGCGGCCGGCGGCGATTTCCTGCTCCCGGATCATCGCCTCGATGGGATCGATGGGGTTCTCCACGGCGCTCTCGCCCGGGTACTCCATGTCCACCACCAGACGGTGGCCATACTGGTCATTGGGCGGCAACGTGAAATGGCGCGGCTCGACCGTACGGGAGAGTTCCAGCACCACGCGAAGGCCGTTGCCGTCCCGCACTCCACTGCGCACGGCGGTAATCGCACTACCGTCCAGGTTCAGGGAGGAAAGCTCGGTATTGAGTCCGCTGTCGTCGAGGTCGATCACCAGGCGCCGAGGGTCGTCGAGCATGAAGATGTCGGCCTCGGCATGGCCAGACAGGTCGAAGACCAGGCGGGCATGGTCCGGAGCGGCCCAGAGGCGAACGTTGTCGACCTGCGCCGAGTACGCCAGCGGGGTGAGCGACAACAGGGCAAGCAGCACTGCGAAGAGACCGCAGCGCCAGAAGAGTGACGTGGAAAGCGGAGCTCTCGACAAGGGCTCTCTCGAACGAAACAGAGAAGGCAAGGATCGTGTCGTCATCACTGTTGTTCGCGTTCCTGCTCGATAATCACATCGTCAAGGGCCGTCTCCTGCGATAGCGTCACAAGAACGGAGCGACCCAGCTCGGAGAAGGCCTCCAGACTGGCGGTACGACCCGGCTCGCTATGGCTCAGGGTGATACGCAAGTCCGGCTCCGGCAACCACCCCTCCCCCCGGCTTGGCCACTCGACGATGCACAGGGCGTCGTCGGCAAACAGGTCGCGGCCGCCGATGAACTCCAGCTCCTCCGGGTCGGCCAACCGGTAAAGATCGAAATGGTAAAGACGCGTGCCATCGATTTCGTACGGCTCCACCAGCGTGTAGGTCGGGCTCTTCACGGCCCCCTCGTGACCATGGGCACGCAAGATTCCCCGCGTGAGCGTGGTCTTGCCGGCCCCCAGCTCACCCTCCAGATAGATACGGCCGTGGCCGCACAAGGCACACCCCAGGCGCCTGCCGAAGGCGACCTGGCGTTCTTCATCATCGAGTCGCACGCGCATCATCGCTGCCTGCCTGGGGATAGATACCAAAATGGGCCTCGGGATTGATCAGACGTCGGGCATAGGATGCCAGATCGGCAGCCAGCAGACCACGCTCGCCGCCGTCACGGGCGGCCAGGTCGCCCGCCATGGCATGCACGACCACCCCCAGCCTTGCCGCACTCTCCAGCGGCACTCCCTGGGCCAGCAAGGCGCCCAGGATACCCGACAGTACGTCTCCCATCCCCCCCGAGGCCATGCCGGGATTGCCATAGGGACAGACCGCCATCCCCGTCGGTCCGGCCACCAGGGTGCCGGCTCCCTTGAGTACGATGACCCCGCCACGCTGACGCTGCAGTTCGGCCACCGCCGCCGGCCGGTCCGCCTCCACCTCCGCGGCACTGATGCCGAGCAGGCGGGCGGCCTCGCCGGGGTGCGGCGTCAGTATCCAGTCGTCTCGACGCTCGTCGACCCAGCGATTCGCCAGCAGGTTGAGGCCGTCGGCGTCCACCACCAGAGGCAGCCCGGCCTTCAGCGATGCCTGGAGCATGCCTTGGCCCCAGGCGCCCTGCCCCAGCCCCGGCCCGACCACCAGGATGTCGGCACGGGCAGGAAGATCGCCAAGGTCGCCGCCCCCGCGCACGCCATGCACCATGACTTCCGGGCGAAACATCAGGGAGGCCGTGACATGCTCCGGCGCCGTGGCCAGACTGATCTTGCCGGCGCCCAGCCGGGCGGCGGCCTCGCTGGCCAGCAGCGCCGCACCGCCGAAGCCCGGCGCCCCTCCCACCACCAGCACGTGTCCCATGGCACCCTTGTGGGCATCTCGCGCCCGAAGCGGCAACAGTGCCGGAAGCAGGTCACCGTTCAGCAGCCAGGCGGCCGGCACAAGGTCACGATGAGCGCCGGCATCGACCCCCAGCGCCCGGAAGTGCACTTCGCCGGCCAGATCGGGGGCACGGCCGGTATGCAGGCCGATCTTGTC
>SKVX01000001.1 GCA_007129225.1 Halomonas sp. | reverse complement strand
GAAGGCCGGGGTGAATAGCACCAGCACCGTGAAGATCTCCAGGCGGCCCAGCAGCATGGCCACCACCAGGATCCATTTGGCCAGCGTCGGCATTTCGCCGTAGTTGGCACTGGCCTCGCCAAGCGCCGGGCCCAGGTTGTTGAGCGCCGAGGCCACCGTCGACCAGGCGGTGACCTGGTCGACGCCGGTGGCCATGACGCCCACCAGCATCAGGAAGAACAGCATCACGTAGACCGAGAAGAAGCCCCACACCGCCTGAGCGATGCCGTCGGGCACGCTGACCTTGCCGATCTTGACCGCGATCACGGCGTTGGGGTGGATCAGCCGCATGACCTCGCGCATGCCCTGCTTGAGGATCAGGATGATACGAATGACCTTCATGCCGCCGCCAGTGGAGCCGGAACAGCCGCCGACGAAGGCCGCCATGAACAGCAGGAAGGGCAGGGCACCCGGCCATACCGTAAAGTCGGCCACACCAAAGCCGGCGGTGGTAGCGATCGATACGACCTGAAAAACGCCATGGCGCAAACCGCGCTCGGTATCGTAGGTGCCGGTGAGCCACAGTGAAATCACCGTGATGATGGAGAGGAAAGCCAGGAACATCAGCAGGAAGCGGGCTTCCGGGTCCTGGAAATAGTGGCGGATCCGCCGGCCGCGCCAGGCCAGGAAATGCAGGCTGAAGCTCATTGCCGAGATGATCAGGAAGAACATGCAGATCAGTTCGATGGCGGCGCTGTCGAAGTGGCCGATGCTGGCGTCGTAGGTGGAGAAGCCGCCGATGGCCACGGTGGAAAAACTGTGGCCCAGGGCGTCGAACCAGTTCATGCCGGCGGCCATGTAGGCGAGAAAACAGGTAATGGTCAGGGCGGCGTAGATGTACCACAGCGCCTTGGCGGTTTCGGTGATACGCGGGGTGAGCTTGGAATCCTTCAGCGGCCCCGGAATCTCGGTGCGGTAGAGGGCCATGCCGCCGACGCCCAGTGTCGGCAGGATTGCTACCGCCAGTACCACGATACCCATCCCGCCCAACCACTGCAGCTGCTGGCGATAATAGAGGATCGACTCGGGGAGGAAGTCGATGCCGGTGATCACCGTGGCACCGGTGGTGGTCAGCCCCGAGAAGGATTCGAAAACGGCATCGGTGAGCGAGAGGGCGGCGTCGCCGGTCAACATCAGCGGCAGGGAGCCGAACAGCCCCAGCACGCTCCAGAACAGCGCGGCGATCAGGAAGCCGTCGCGGGTGCGCAGCTCCTTGCGCGCCAGCCGGTTGGGCAGGTACATCACCAACCCCGTCACGGCGGTGATCATGATCGCGATGACGAAGGCATCCCACTGACCGTCGCCGAACAGTAGGGATATCAGGATCGGCGGCACCAGGGTCAGGCTGAACATCATCAGCAGAATGCCCAGGATGCGCAGGATGATGCGCAGGCTCATGCGGTGCCCTCCTTGGCGACAGGCGTCCGTACGATAGGCGCGAAGCAGCGTCGTGATATCAAGAGGCGCCCCGTTGGCATCAGAAGAAGGTCAGCCCGACCTGGAAGAGGCGCTCCACCTCGCGAATGCGGCGCTTGTCGATCACGAACAGGATCAGGTGGTCGCCGGACTCGACCACCACGTCGTCGTGGGCGATCAGCACCTCCTTGCCACGTACCAGGGCGCCGATGGTGGTGCCGCTGGGGAGGTCGATGTCGCCGATGGCGCGCCCCACCACTCGCGAGGACTGCATGTCGCCGTGGGCAATCGCCTCGATCGCCTCGGCGGCACCGCGGCGCAGCGAGTGCACGTTGACGATGTCGCCGCGGCGCACGTGGGTCAGCAGGCTGCCGATGGTGGCCTGCTGCGGCGAGATAGCGATGTCGATCTCGCCGCCCTGGACCAGGTCGACGTAGGCGGCGTTGTTGATCAGCGTCAGCACCTTCTTGGCCCCCATGCGCTTGGCCAGCATCGACGACATGATGTTGACCTCGTCGTCGTTGGTCAGCGCGCAGAAGATGTCGCAGTCCTCGATGTTCTCCTCTTCCAGCAGCCGCTTGTTGGTGGCGCTGCCGTGCAGCACCACGGTGCGGTCGAGGCGCTCGGCGAGCACCGTGCAGCGCTCGATGCCGTGCTCGATGATCTTGACCTGGTGGCTGTGCTCGAGGTGTTCGGCCAGTCGCTCGCCGATGTTGCCGCCGCCGGCGATGATCACCCGGCGGAAGTCGCGGTCGACCCGGCGCAGCTCGCTCATCACCGCGCGGATGTCGCGGCGTGCGGCGATGAAGAAGACCTCGTCGTCGGCCTCGATCACGGTGTCGCCGCGGGGAATGATCGGGCGGTTGCGCCGGTAGATGGCCGCCACCCGGGTGTCGACGCTGGGCATGTGGCGGCGCAGGAAGCCCAGGTCCTGGCCCACCAGCGGGCCGCCGTAGAACGCCTTGACCGCCACCAGCTGCACCAGCCCGCCGGCGAACTCCAGTACCTGCAGCGCGCCAGGGTGCTCGATCAAGCGCCGGATGTGGTCGGTGACCACCTGCTCGGGGCTGATCAGCACGTCGATGGGCACCGCCTCGTGGGCGAACAGCCCCTTGCGGGTGAGGTAGGCGGTGGCGCGGACCCGGGCGATCTTGGTGGGGGTGCGAAACAGGGTGTGGGCGACCTGGCAGGCGATCATGTTGACCTCGTCCTGGCTGGTCACCGCGATCAGCATGTCGGCGTCCTCGCAGCCGGCCTGGCGCAGCACCACGGGGTAGGAGCCGGGCCCCACCACGGTACGGATGTCGAGGCGGGTGTGCAGCTCGCGCAGTCGCTCGCCGTCGGTATCCACCACCGTGATGTCATTTTCCTCGCGGGCCAGATGCTCGGCCAGTGTACCGCCGACCTGGCCGGCGCCAAGAATGATGATCTTCATTGCTGTCGGGTCCGTGAAACGGCTCTGCGACGCCGATTTGGCGCCGCAGCATGGTGGCTAGCATAAACCAGCCGTTCACCGGGTAACAGACCGGGACTTCCGGCTGGCGTGATCAGTCCAGGGTGAACCCGACCTTGATCGTCACCTGCCAATGGCCGACCTTGCCGTTCTCGATGTGGCCCCGCGTGTCCGTCACCTCGAACCAGCGCATGCCGTGCAGGGACTGCGAGGCCTTGGCGAGCGCGCGGTTGATGGCATCCTCGATGCCCTTCTCCGAAGAACCGGTCAGCTCGATGTGCTTGTAGACATGATCGCTCATGTGGGCTCCTTGCTCCTTGGTGGTCGAGAAGGCAGGGCAAGATCAACCCTGCCGCTTCAGTCTGGCATAAAAGAAGCCGTCGTGACTCTCCGTTTCCGGCAGCAGTTGGCGACCGGCGCCGGCCGG
>SKVX01000545.1 GCA_007129225.1 Halomonas sp. | reverse complement strand
TCACCAGATCACATTCATTCGAGCCGGACGTGGTGGCGCTCCTGAAGCGGGGCGGCATACCTGTGTCTTGAATGACCATGCCGCCGTCGGGGCGGCATTTTTGTGCCTGGTGACCCTGCACGGCTGGCATGACCGACGCACTCGATCTGGGTAACCTCTGCCTGGCCGCTGGCCAGCTGCAACAAAACAGGATTTTCTACCGCCATGTCCGTGCTGATGATCGATAACTACGACAGCTTCACCTTCAATGTGGTGCAGTATCTGGGTGAGCTTGGGGCCGACGTGGTCACCCATCGCAACGATGCCATCACCCTGGAAGAGATCGAGGTGCTGGCACCGAGCCATCTGGTCATTTCCCCCGGGCCCTGCACGCCCAACGAGGCGGGGATCTCCATGGCGGCGATTCGCCACTTTGCCGGCCGCCTGCCGATTCTCGGGATCTGCCTGGGCCACCAGGCGATCGGTCAGGTCTACGGCGGCGACGTGGTGCGGGCCCCCCAGGTGATGCACGGCAAGACCTCCCGTATCCGCCACCATGGCCACGGTGTCTTCGAAGGCTTGGAGGACCCCCTGGAGGTGACTCGTTATCATTCGCTGGTGGTGGCGGCCGACAGCCTCCCTGAATGCCTCGAGGTGACCGCCTGGACCGACGAGGACGATGTGACGCCGGGTCTCATCATGGGCCTGCGCCATCGCGAACTGGACATCGAAGGGGTCCAGTTCCACCCGGAATCGATCCTTACCCGCCAGGGGCATGAGCTACTGGCCAATTTCCTGAAGCGTCGCTGATCCGCGCCCGACAGAGACAGAGGAGTTCCTGCCCATGCAGATGCGAGAGGCCATTGGCGCGGTGATGCGCCGCGAGAACCTGAGTTTCGACGAGACCCATGCGGTGATCGAGCAGATCATGACCGGCGAGGCCACCGACGCGCAGATTGGTGGCCTGCTGGTTGGCCTGGCCATGAAGGGTGAGACCGCCGAGGAGATCAGTGCAGCGGCCCAGGTCATGCGAGAATTGATGAAACGGGTCAGGGTGTCGGCCGACAACGTCGTCGACATCGTCGGAACGGGCGGGGACGGTGCCAACCTGTTCAACGTCTCCACCGCCGCCAGCTTCGTGGCTGCCGCCGCCGGCGCACATGTGGCCAAGCATGGCAACCGCAGCGTCTCCTCCTCCTCCGGCAGCGCCGACCTCTTCGACGTGGCGGGTATTCACCTGGACCTCAAGCCGGACCAGGTGGGGCGCTGCATCGAACAGGTGGGCGTCGGTTTCATGTTCGCCCCCAACCACCATCCGGCCATGCGTTTTGCCGTCGGCCCGCGGCGTGAAATGGGCGTGCGGACCCTATTCAACATCCTTGGGCCACTGACCAACCCCGCCGGTGCGCCCAACCAACTGCTGGGCGTCTACTCGCCGGAACTGGTGCCGCTGATGGCCGAAGTGCTGCAGTATCTCGGCAGCCGCCATGTCATGGTGGTGCATGCCGAGGACGGGCTGGACGAGATCTCGCTGGCCGCACCGACCCAGGTGGCCGAACTTAAGGACGGCGCGATTCGTCGCTACACGATCACCCCCGAGGAGTTGGGCATCGAGCGTCATGACATGGCGTCGCTCAAGGTGGTCAGCGCCGAGGACAGCCTGCGGCTGGTGCGCGAGGCCCTGGTGGGTGAAGGACTGGCGGGGGACATCGTCGCGCTCAACGCCGGGGCGGCGCTCTACTGCGCGGATATTGCCGACACGCTGAAAGAGGGCGTGATGATGGCCCAGGATGCCCAGGCCTCCAAATTGCCACTGGAAAAAATGAAGGAACTGGCCGATTTCACCCGGGTGCTGATTCCTTGATTACCTGGCCAAACTTCCTGACCGGAAATTCCTGGCCCATTCAGGTAGCTTTTCCGGCGGGCAGCGCCACCAGGCTGAGCAGTCGACCTTCATGCAGGCAGGCCTCACCCGTGACTTCGCGGCCGGCCGGCCAGCCGCGCCCCAGGTCACTGAGCAGGCGAAGGCGAACCGTGCCGATGCCGTGCCAAGCCACTAGCTCGGCATCCTGAAAGTGGAACATCTGGCCTACCAGCGGATAGAGCGCCTTGAACAGGCTCTCCTTGAGGGAAAAGGTCGCAGTGACCATCAGGCCAACCTCGGATGGAGGCAACTGAGCCAGACGGGCCGCTTCCCCCGGTGTAAGGACTCTTCTGGCCAGGCGAATGGCCTGCTCGGCATCCAGCAGGCGCTCCGCGTCCAGGCCAAGCCCTTGGCAGGCGTGCCTGGGGGCGGCCAGGGCGGCGGCCCAGCCCGCATTATGCGTGATGGCCCCCACGCAATCCTCAGGCCAGCAGGGGGAGCGGTCATCGTTCATGCCTGGCGTTGCATCCCGGCCGTCCAGCAGCCATAAAGCCCTTCTTGCGCAGAGTCGACCGGCAAAGAACTCGGCGCGTCGCTTGGCGACGGCGCCGTGCAGGCGATAGGGCAGGGCGATGCCCTCGTAGCTGGAGTCGGGGCCGGAGAGGTCGTGCTCACCAGCCTGCTCGTATAGCAGCGTGGGGTCGAAGCGTGTGGCGACCAGGCGGACGCTTGTCATCGGCGTGGCCCATGGCCAGGCACTGCTGAATGACTCATGAAATGGCGGTGTGTTGTCCATCGTCGAATTCTGGCACGTGGCCACCCGTTTTCGCCAGCGTTCCCTCGGGGCTGCCAGGGCGCCGGGAAAGGGCCGGGACAGCAATCTTGGGCAGTCTCCCTTTCAATCTCGCGCGGGTGATAGGTAAGATGGGCCGCCTACCGGCTATTCCGCGGCCAGTGCCGCCCGTAACGAGACATCACCATGAGCCCGACGCAGGACGCACCCCCTACCATCCTGACCCGCATCCTGGCCCGCAAGGATGAGGAAGTCGCCGAGCGGCAAGCCGCCGTGCCCGAGACCGAATTGCTGGCTCTGGCCGAACGCCAGAGCGCACCGCGCGGCTTCATTGCCGCACTTAATCGGAGCATGGAGGAGGGCGACCCGGCAGTGATTGCCGAGATCAAGAAGGCTTCGCCCTCCCGTGGTGTGATGCGAGAGGATTTCAAGCCCGCCGAGATTGCCGCCAGCTACGCCGCGTGCGGCGCCGCCTGCCTCTCGGTACTCACCGACGCCGACTTCTTCCAGGGCCATGAGGACTTCCTGATCGAGGCCCGCGAGGCCTGCAACCTGCCGGTGATACGCAAGGACTTCATCACTCACGGCTATCAGGTCAGCGAGGCTCGCGCCATCGGCGCCGACTGCATCCTGCTGATCGTGGCCGCCCTGGACGATGCCCGCATGGCCGACCTTTATCAGCAGGCGGAACGGCTGGGCATGGATGTGCTGGTGGAGGTGCATGACG
>SKVX01000017.1 GCA_007129225.1 Halomonas sp. | reverse complement strand
TCAGTGGACAGGCGCCTTTGCCGATGATGAGCTTCGGGTCAAAGCGGCAGTGGCGGCAGTGGTCGGACATACGGTCGATGTACTTCCCGGAGGCGCAGTAGGGCTTGGAGCCCATCAGCCCTCCGTCGGCGTGCAGCACCATGCCCAGCACGTTGGGTAGCTCCACCCACTCGCAGGCGTCGGCATAGACCGCCAGGTACCAGTCGCACAGTGCCTCGGGGGCCACGTCGCAGAGCAGGGCAAAGTTGCCGGTCACCATCAGCCGCTGGATGTGGTGAGCGTAGGCGTTGTCACGCGTCATCTCGATGGCGCGCTTCAGGCAGTGCAGCTCGGTATCGCCGCTCCAGTAACAGGCGGGTAGGTCGCCGGTTGCACCCAGCGTGTTGCCGCGCTTGTAGTCCGGCATTCGCGTCCAGTAGAGGCCACGCACATACTCCCGCCAGCCCAGTATCTGGCGAATGAATCCCTCGACCGAGTTCAGCGGTGCACGGCCCTCGAGGTATTCGCGCTCAGCCCCCTCGCACACCTCCTTGGGTGAGAGCAGCCCAATATTGAGCGCCGCGGCGTGTCGTGAGTGGAATAGAAACGGATCGGTGTCGCTGATCGCATCCTGATAACAGCCGAAGGAGGGCAGCAGTCGGGACAGGAAGTGGCGCAGGTCGACCAGCGCCTGGCGTCGTGTGACCGGCCAGTGGAAGCCATCGAGCGTGCCGAAGTGGTCGCCGAAGTGTTCCGCCACCAGGTCGAGCACCGCCGAGGTGGTGGCGTCACGGCCATGGCGCGGCGGCTCGGGGACGTCAGGCGCAGCGGGCAGCGGCTCGCGGTTCGCATGATCGAAGTTCCACTTCCCGCCCGCGGGGGCCTCGCCCTCCATCAGCAGACCGGTGCGACGACGTTGCTCGCGATAGAAGAACTCCAGGCGCAGCGACCTGCGGCCCTGCGCCCAGTCGGCGAAGGCTGCTGGGGTGGTGAAGAACCGGTCGTCCTCCAGAAGCCGCCAGGGCAGGGCTGCACTCTCTCGCTCGCTCATCGATTGCCACAGCCGCCACTCGCCGGGGCGCACTATGCGAATCTCGTCACAGCCGTAGCGCTCGGCGAGGCGTTCCGCCTCGGGCACCAGTGACTGGAGGTTGTCAGGGTCGTCCAGAGCGCTGTAGTGCACGTGAAGGCCCCGCTCGCGTAGCGTCGCAGCGAAGTGGCGCATGGCGGCCAGGATCAGGGCGATCTTCTGGGGGTGGTGGGGGACATAGCGTCCCTCGGCCGCCACTTCGCACATCGCCACCACGGTGCCTTCCGGCAGGTCACGCAGGCTGGGCAGGTCGAGGCTGAGCTGGTCGCCGAGCACCAGGACGAGGGGGCGTGACATGAGGTTGTCCTCAAATTGTACAAGTATATAGTATTGTACAGATCTGTGTTCCCAGCGGCGAGCGGCCTGAGCCACTGTGAAATCTGATCACGGCCGTTATTCCGCCAGTGCCGCTGGCAGCTCCTCCCAGCGGGTCGAGTAGCGGTTCGTGCGGCTGGCGCAGCGCAGGTGCCAGGCAGCGCCCGGGCTGGGCGTCCCGAATTTGACGGTGCCGCGTCCCATTCGTCTGTTCAGCTCGTCCATGGTGGTCATCAGGCTCTGGCTACGCTGCCGCTCGGCGGCGCTCTGTGGCGTATCCAGCAGGGAGAGCTGCTGCCGGTCGGCGTCGATCAGGTCCAGCAGCATCACGCCACCTTTCTGATACCGGTAGCCCTTGCGGTAGATACGCTGCAGGGCGTGGCCGGCGGCCCAGAGGATCTCGCGGCTGTCATCGGTGGGGCGGGGCAGTTCGACTGCCAGGCTTGGCGAGTACTGGGGCAGATCGTTGCGAAATGGGTTGGTCTTGAGGAACACCAGCACCGCGCGAGTAAGGCTGGCCTGGCTTCGCAGCTTTTCGGCCCCTCGCTGGCCGTGCTGGCGGATGGCCTCACGAATCTCGCCCAGGTTGTCGGTAAGCTTGCCGAACGAGCGGCTGGTCATGATGCGTTGGCGGGCCTCGTCGATGTCGTTCAACTCGATGCACGGGGTGCCGCGCAGCTCCAGGGCGGTGCGCTCGAGGGTGACGCTGAACTGTCGGCGGATCCATCTGGGGTCGGCCTGGGCGAGGTCCCAGCCGGTGCGGATCCCCAGCGCGGCGAGGCGCTCGATCAGCCGTCGGCCAACGCCCCAGAGGTCGCCCAGTTCAGAGCGCCGGAGCAAGGCGCGGGTTTCAACGCTCTCGGCCCGTAGCACGCAGACACCGCCATAGGCGGGGATCTTCTTTGCTGTCCTGTTGGCCAGCTTGGCCAGGGTGCGGGTGGGGGCGACCCCGACGCAGACGGGGATGCCGGTGTACTGTCGCACCTTATGATGGAGCTGCCGCGCATGCTTGAGCAGTTGGCCTGGTTCGAAGCCGTCGAAGCGCACGAACATCTCATCGATGCTGTAGGGCTCGACACCGGCAGAAAACTCCCCGAGCACCGCTTGCACCCGTTGGCTCATATCGCCGTAGAGCTCGTAGTTGGATGAGAGCAGGCGAATCCGATCCTGGCCCACCAGGTGCTGGAGCCTGAAGGCGGGCGTACCCATGGTGATATCGAGGGCCTTCAGTTCGTTGGAAAGGGCGATCACGCAGCCATCGTTGTTGGAAAGCACGCCAACGGGGCGGCCAATCAGTCGCGGCTGGAATACGCGCTCGCAACTGACGTAGAAGCTGTTGCAGTCGACCAGGCCGATCAGGCTCATACCGGATACTCGTGAATGACCGCGCGCACCACGCCCCACACCTGGCAGTCGAGTTCCCTGAGAGGGATCGGCGCATAGCGGGGGTTGCCCGAGCAGAGATGCGGCTGGTTGCCGAGCAGCTCATAGCGCTTCACGGTGATCTCGCCGTCAACCATGGCCACCAGAATATGGCTGGGCCGCGGATCGATGGAGCGATCGACCAACAGCAGGTCGCTTTCGTGTATGCCCAGGCCCACCATGCTGTCGCCAGTGACCGTCATGAAGAACGTGGCCGCAGGGTGTTTTACCAGGCGTTCGTTCAGGTCGAGCGTGCGGCCTTCGTAATCCTGAGCAGGCGATGGGAAGCCGGAAAGTCCCGCGCGGCCGAGTGCCAGCGGGTACGGCAGGGCCTGGGTAGCCGGGTCAGGGTGGGCAGGAATGAGGTACTCCGGTGGCATGGTGCTTTCTCTCTGATGCTGTTGGTATGTACAGTATTCTCGACAATGCCGGTAACAGGCAACAGGCAACAGGCAAGTGCTAATGGAAGTTAGGCATGGGTGGGTTGGTGACAAGAACAGCAAGGCGAGGTAGGGACATGTGCTGGAACGATCTGGAAACGGCGTGACCAATAATCCTGTT
>SKVX01000434.1 GCA_007129225.1 Halomonas sp. | reverse complement strand
CGGGATACCAATATGGTGCTGCAGACCGCCGAGCCTTCCGAGGCGTTGCTGTGGCGTAGTGAGCTGGTCGCCTTCCTGCGCAATGCGCATGCGCTGCAGGGCGTGATCATGGCCCTGGACAAGGATGACTTCGAGACACTCGATGACGCCATCCATGAGCTGGTGGATCTGCCGCAAACGGCTCTGCAGTTCGCCAGACACCGCTTCACGGGCTCCCTGCATCCCGGCCGCTTCTATATCGGCGAGCCCAATATCCTTATCGAACACACCGGGTTGAAACACCGTCCGGAGGGGTTCCGGGATTATCGCGCCATCGACTTGGCCCATGTTCCCCTGCACCTTGTTTCACACGATGTCCCACAAGATGAAGACCCCCGGCATCTGCATTTCTCGCAGGGAGTACTGGAAACCTTGCTGGAAGCGGAGTTATTGGCACTGGGGAATACCTCTCCCGACAGGGATGCAGTGCTCGATGGCGAGAATGCCGCTCTCCATCTGGAGACCGCCATGGCCAAGGGCGAGGCAGGGCTCTGGTTGACCCCCGAAGAGGCAAACCGGCTCAACGACCTTTCACTGCCCAAGCTGACTCTACGGGCCATGCGGGAACAGCTCGACCAAGGCCAGCACCTCTACTTCCCCCTGCTCGCCGACATGGACAGCTGGCGCCAGGACCCGCCATCTCCTCTCGCCTGGTGGTCAGTTGACCCGTTCAGCGGCCACGCACTCGGCTACGGCGGCATAGGCTGGGGAAGCTTTGTCGATTACTCCCTGCTGCTGCAAACCAGGCTTTATTTGCTCAAGACATCGCTTGCGCCGGGTGTGGCCAAGAGCGCTCTCGGGAGTTTTCTTGTGTGTGGGGTTGCAACAGCACTGTATTCACTGGACGTGTATTCAAACATGGGGGGGGACCTTCCTTGGGCCGTTGATCAAGCGGCGGGCCAGGGCGAACGAGCCCTCAAGTTCTGCGCGAATGTTTACAACAAACGCATGAACCCGACACTCTGAAGGAGGCGGCAAGTATGAAGAGAGTGTTACTGACGCTATGGCTTGTTGCCGTCAGCCCGCTGTCACTGGGCGCTTCCCCGGGGCTTTGGATCACCGGCGATATCCGTGGGTCCTTGCTGCCCTGCTTTCAGTGCCCGGAAGAGTCCGAGCCGGGGTTGGCGAGGCAAGTGGGCGTGATGCTGGAAGAGGCTGGCGATGACGTCTGGCTGGATGCCGGGGGCTTTCTCGATGGCGGTGAAGTGGGTGTGCTGGGTATACGGGAGAGCCTCGCACTGGCCGAAACCCTGGGGATGCAGGCCCTGCACCTGACCTGGCGGGATGTCAGCCCAGCCCTGCTTGACGCCCTCGCTGGATCGAGCCCGCCACTCGTCTCGGCGAGTATCGCCGATGCCCAGGGTGAGCCGCTGGTCCCGCCGTCGCTGGTGATCGAGCATGATGACCAGCGAATCGGCATTATCGGCATCTCGGGTGTGCCCTCCCGTTATCGTCATCTGCCCGCCTGGAAGACGTTCAGCGAGTCCTTTCGGCTGCGCGAGGCGGGGGAGGCGCTGGGAGATGCCCTCGATGGCATGCCCAGCGATGTCGATCGGGTCGTGGTGCTCTATGCCGGTGATCACGGCATCCTGCGCCGGCTTATCGACCAGGCAGGAGAGAGTGTTGATGCTTTCATCATGGGCAGCAGCTTCGGCAGCCTGTACAGCGCCCCACCTGAAGCGGTGATCGACGCGCGCAGCCAGCGAGGGCGGCGTGTCACCCAGCTACGGCTACCCGATCTGATTGCCACCTATCATGCGGTGACGCTGAGTTCACCGATCAGTGATTCGGCGGTCCAGGCATTGGAGAGTGCCGGGCTGAGCCATGCTCCACCAGCGCCCGATTCTCGGCCCAGTATTGCCTTGTCGGAGGATCCCGACCTGTCGCCGCCCTTCACCGCCCCGTTGCTGCTTGAGCAGGAGAATCGCGTCATGGGTTTGAGCGTGCTGGGCGTCGAGACCCGCTCCGACTGGAATGGAATAGCTGCGGCAGCGGGCGAGATGTATCTGGTCCTGGATCTGCTGTTCGAAAACCGCAAGCCTTTCGATCTGATTCAGCAGGATGGCGGCCAGCGAGCCTTGAGAGTGGGCAATCTGGAGCAAAATCTCGTGCTGGTGGCCGGCAGCAAGACGCATGCGGTGATCAACGAGGAGCTTCAGGGTGCCGACCTGTTGCCTGACACCTTCGTGCTGCCGCGGCCAGGCGAGGTGGGTCGCGGAAAGGTGGTCTACCGCCTGGCAGACGACTCGCCGGGCCCGTTGTCGCTGCGTTTCTATCATATTGAATACCCGGTTCTGGCGATGACGCTTCAGGAAGAAGATCAAGCCGGGGTGGTGCAGCAGGTGGACGACCTTCAGCAGCATCACTTCCTGGAGCTCGGCATTTCCAGCCTGGAGGAAGTCGAGGCCGGCCAACTGGGGCAGCCATCCGCCGACAAGCGCTTCGTGGCGGTGGAGCTACTGGGCAGGAGCCGGTTGACGCGCACCAACCCGGCCAATCACGATGATGCTGGAGCCGACCCCGAGGCAACGGTGGAGACGCCCCGCGTGGTGCCCTATCTCTATGCGGACCAGCACATCCAGCTGGTCAGTCCGGATGGTTACGTCTACCTGCCGGATTGGCAGCTCAGTGACCTGGAGCGTATACCCACCTTCCTTCCCGATGTGCTGACCGGCGGACGGCTGATCTTCTCGCTGCCTGAGCCCGTCGACACCTATCGCGTCTCTCTCTATTTCCCCAATTTCGGCACCATTACCGAGGGCACCCAAGGCTTTCCGGAACCCATGTTCTTCGGCGCTGACGCCAACGATTTTGCTTACCAGGAGCGGGAAACCATCATCGACTTCGGCCTGGAGCAACTGCGCGTACGAGTCACCGGGCTCGGGCGTACCGACCAGGGGCTAGAGGTGGAGGTCGAGGTTTTCAACGAGACCGACGGGCCCGGGTTCTGGCCCATGGAATCACGACTGGGGATAACCCCGACCGGCACCCAGCAGCGTATCACGCCGACCGCGATGACCGACCCCTATGGAACACCGCTGCCCTGGAATGCTCACCTGCCGCCGGGGGAGCCACGGCGCATGCGCCTGCATTTTCCGCTTTCCGAGCCGCAGGGGGATGGGGCGATCGATGTACGAGGACTTTCCGATAACCCCTCTCGGCCGATTCGCTGGGATGAGCAACAGGTACTCGCAGAATGACCGATATTGCCATCAGCACGAATGGAAGCGCCGGTTATAGCGTTCCCGAGCTATCGACCGAGACGTTCGCGGACAATTGCCATGGGAGGAAATGCCATGACACCTAAAACACTTCGCCAGCCCGGCATCAAGGAGCGCGTTGCTCAACTGGGCTACCTGCTCAAGCACACCTTTGCCCTCGTCGGCCGTGATCCGGGGATTCTCAGACCCTGGATTCGCATGTCCATCTACGGGGTAGTGATGGTCATCCTGTTCTTCACCAGCGTGATCTTCCTGTGGGTGAATAATGGCGATATCGGTACCCCGGCGCTGCTGCTGGCGCTCGTGATGTTCCTCTACAAATACTTCTATTACGCCCGTCAGGAACTGCGGCAGAGCTGGCTGGTGAGTGAGGCTCTTCAGGGGCATAAGCGGTCCGCCGCGGAGGCCAAGGCCAAGGTCAAGTCGCTCAAGGGAACCGCCAGGTGGATCGCCCTGTTCGATATGGTGTTCAACGGCTTGCTGAGCTGGGCCGTACGCCTGCGCATTGGACCCATGGGCGTCCTGATGGCGCTGCTGTTGAAAGGCGTCCGCGAAGGTTGGGATCTGATCAACCACTACCTGCTGCCCTCGGTGGTCGTAGACGGCCATGGCATACGCGAGAGCGTGTCGCGCATGGGACGGCTCAAGGATAACGTGCCCGAGACGCTGGCCGGGGTATTCGGGATCGATATCGCGGCCCGGGCCGTGGGCACCATCATGCTGCCGGTCTATGCGCTGATGCTGCTTGCAGGACTGTTGGTCGGCATCTGGGTGGGGGACAGCCTGCCGGGCTACTATCTCGGCGATCCCCTGGCGGGCAAGGCGCTGGCGGGTGCCGGGCCGCTTCCGGAGACCCTGCCCATCTCGGCCCTGCCCATCTTCATTGCCTTGGGTGCCGCCAAGCTGATCAGCGTGGTGCTGGAGCGCATGACAACCTCGGTCAAGGTGATCTACTTCTCGATCTTCTACATGCGTATTACCCACGCCGATGACATCGTTCCGGAAATTCGCGGCGAGCTGGAAGCCTATCTGCGCATGGAGGCAGAGGAGTCCGCTCCGGTGGTGGCGCCCGGCACTCAGCAGGGATAGTTTTTCTATTCTTAGACTGGCCATGAGCCGGTGTCTTCGACTTTTTTGGTTAGATGCTTGGTTAAGTGCGTGGTTGGTCAGGTTGGCAGGAGGAGAGTATGAAACGCATCACGTTGTGTATTTCCGGTGGCATTGTATTGCTGTTATCCCCGATGGTTCATGCGGAACCTGTAGGGGTACAAGTCGAGAGGATGGTAATCACTAACCCTGTGGAATCCTCTAATTTGAAGGGTGCGTATACCAGTCTTGATCTATGGATTACGCATTCTGAAATCGTGGGGTTGGGAAATGGTGCAGAAGTGGTCAGTGCCTCCGATGATGTAGGAACAAATTTGCTGGAAGGCGACAGTCCGTTTGACCATGATCCAGCCTCATCAGGCTACTTCATGCCGCATCAAATGACGGTTAACACGGAGGAACAGTGGCTTCGGGTGCCGGTGTTTCTTCCTGCTATTCCCCATCAAGATGCCAAGACCGTCCACATGGAGCTATCACTGGAACTTCTGATGGGTAGCGATGGCACTAAGACTGTCATCGTTGATGATGTTGATTTATCTCATATTCCCGGTTGGGGAGTGGACGTTGGTGTTGAAGGGAAAACGCTAACCTGCCGAGATGAGCGGCGCGAGCGGCCTGAGGATCAGCCTCTGGAACTGTATTGCTTTGTGCGCGAGGGGGATCTGCTCGGCATCAAGGTGCCTGGACAAGACGACAGCATGGAGCCTGGGCACCCAGATGCCAACCTGGTGGTGGCGGGAGCCCGAGAGGGTGTCACCCTTGAAGTGGAACTTCCCCAGACAAGTGAGCGGCACCTGCCGGTTCAGCTTGAGTTTGGCTTGGGGCTACACCAAGGGTCAGTGCACGAGTTTCCGGAATAACGTCATGGCAAGCCCTGACGGAAGTGGGGAAACAGAGGAGGTCACCATGTCTGCAGGTGTTGCTGAGGTGATGGGGGTTCGAGTGTCTGTCAGGCGGCAGGCGAGGCGGATGATGTGTGTCGGCGTTGGCCTGTTGGGTGCGGCTAGCCTTGCTGCGGCCCATGCCGCAAGCCCGGCGGCCGGTGAGGAGAGTGTCGTGTCGGCGTTTGACTGGCTAGATGTTGCACAGGTGCAGGAGATCGAGCGACCGGGCGAGCGGGTGGAACGGATGGTCTTTTCTCCCGATGGAAGCCTTATGGCCCTCGCTGCAGAAGGCGATCTCGAGGTGTGGGACGTGGAAGCCGGTGAGCTGCGCCATCGCCTGGCGGGCCACGTCGACCGGGAGCTGGATATGAACCTGCCCATCACGGGACTTGCCTTCAGCCCCGATGGCGCCACCCTGGCGTCCACCAGTTGGAGCCAGGGGGGGGCGCCGGAGGCCGCACTTATCCTGTGGGATCTGCAGGCAGGGGGCGCGCAGCTATCCCTGGCAGCCGAAGGGGGTTG
This sequence comes from Halomonas sp., assembly GCA_007129225.1. Classification (GTDB taxonomy): domain Bacteria; phylum Pseudomonadota; class Gammaproteobacteria; order Pseudomonadales; family Halomonadaceae; genus Halomonas. The sequence goes on along the minus strand of SKVX01000434.1, from coordinate 6,655 downwards.
TCACGATGTGGCTTTCACCCCTGGAGGCGGTGCGCTATGGGCGGCCTGTGGCGGCGATGTCCAGCGCTACTCGCCGGTGGATGGCAGCATCACTGCGCGGCTCGGCGAGCAGCCCATCGAAGCCATTGCCCTCCACCCGGATGGTGAAACATTGGCCAGCGTGGCCGCCAACCTGGGGCCTGACCCGGCAGTGAGCACCAGGGTGAACCTCTGGCACCTCGGCGGCGAATCCCCCGGTCATATCGGCACCCTCACGGCTGATGCCACCCTCGATAGTCTCGTGTTCTCCTCGGATGGGCGACATCTCCTTTCCCGTGCCCATGGCGCTCAGGAAGGCGCTCCCACCCAACTGCTGGTGTGGGAGTGGCAGCGCGGCAATCTTGCCTATCGGCATGAGCTGCTCGGCTCGGGAGCCTTTGCAATCGGTCCCGATGGCCAGACCCTGGCAGGAAGTTTTCGCGATGCTCTGCTGATGGCGCTCGATGGCACGCCGATCGAGCATGGCATCCTGATCCGCCAGCAGGGCGGAGCCGACGCGCTGGCCTTCAGCACCTCGGGCGATCGGCTCGCCTGGGCGGGCAAGCCGCCCACTTTCCCCGCTCCGCTGGTGCGAGTGTGGCAGGCCGAGCCGGCTCCGGCGGGTGGTGGCGAATTACCGGCCAACGACTATCAGCTCATCGAACTGCCAGAGGTGGAAGCCACCGACGATCCGGTGGCCCTGGCACGAAAGCATTACGGTTTGCGGGAGTTCAACCCGGTCACCGTGGAGACGGTCACGCTGCGCATGCGTCAGAGCGGCAATATCCTGGTCACGCTCAGCCTGGAAGGACTGAAGGATGATTCGGTTCGCGCCATGAGTTACAGGCTTCTCTTCAACCCCGCAAGCGAAGGGCGCTGGCAGCTCGTTGAGGTGGGGCGGCAGCAGCAGTGCTGGCGTGGGCCCACCGAGCCGGATGAGTGGACGACGGAGCTTTGCCACTGATGGGGCACTGACCAGTCATTGAGTTCGGGTTGCACTGTGAGCTGCACGCTTTGTCGGTTATCCCTCTTTGAATGAACGGGGCCAGCTGGCAAAAGGCTGGTTAATCTAATGAGATGAGCCCAGAGCTCTAGCCCAGACAACCAACAACACTCAATCTCTGCAGGGGGCGCCATGTGGGATTTCAAGATCGGCCAGGCCCTTGGCCTGATGCTGAAGACACTGCCATTCATTCTTTTTCGCCTGGCCGTCTACTTCGGCGTGGCCTTGGCCTATGTGCTGATGACGGGTGTCGGGGCCGGCGTGGGCTGGGGTGTCGGGGGCCTCGGTGACGAAGGGTTCCGTGCCGCGTCCACCTTCTGGGGTGGGGTCGTCGGCTTCGGCATCGTCGGCGCCATCATGTATATCCTGCGTGAGTACCTGCTTTACATGGTCAAGGCGGGCCATATCGCCGTGCTGGTGGAACTGATGGATGGCAAGCCACTGCCCCAGGGACGTGGCCAGATCGAGTACGCCGGCACCGTGGTGAAGGAGCGCTTTGCCCAGGCCAGCGTGCTGTTCGGCGTGGACCAGCTGATCAAGGGGGTGCTACGCGCCATTACCGGCCTGGCTCGTGGAATATTCCGCCTGTTGCCGATTCCCGGTGCCCGTCAGTTCATTCGCCTCGTCGAGATGTTCCTGCGGATTGCCGTGGGCTTCATCGACGAGGTGATCCTGGCCTACTGTATCCGTACTCGCTCCGACAATGCCTGGGCTTCCTCCCGGGAAGCGCTTGTTCTCTACGGCCAGAACGCCAAGCCGATGCTGAAGAACGCGGCCTGGCTGGCGCTGATCGTCTATGGCCTCTCTTTCCTGGTTTTCCTGGTGATGTTGGCCCCCGCGGCACTGGTGGCCTACCTCATCCCCGGGGGCTGGTCGGCGACCGGCGTCATCGTGGCCCTGTTGTTCGCCTGGAGCGTCAAGGTGGCAGTGCTGGAGCCCTTTGCCATCACCTGCATGATGCAGGCCTTCTTCAAGACGATCGAAGGCCAGCAGCCTGACCCGGAATGGGAGGCAAAGCTGGACGGTATGTCGGCCAAGTTCCGCAAGCTGAAGCTGCGCGCCACGGAATCTCAAGCGCCCGGCAACGAGGCGTCAGGGACAGTCACACAGTGAGTCATGCCGAATGGGCGGTTGGCAAATGAACGAAAAGAACGAACAACAAGACAGGGGTGATGGGCACATGAACAAGACACTCCATGGTGTCTGGCGGGCAGGTGTACTGTTCGCCAGCCTAGGAATTGTGACGGGGTGCAATGACGATTCCGCATCCAGTGCGGTAGAGGCCGACGATGGCGCTTCACAGCAGAGTGCCGCCCAAATTGGCAGTGGGGAGTTGTCACGCCTGCTGGAGAGTGTAGAGAGAGGTGAGTCGGCGCTCTCCATCAGTGGCGTCGTCTCCTCCACCGGGGAATACACCACGGCGGATGACCCGCGCTATGGTGGGGTCAGCAACGATGTCTTTCGGCCGGCCACGGGTGGGGGGGCGTCCCGCCGCGGCAGCAACGCCGAAGGGCCCTATGCCATTTCGATCTACACCGACGCCACCCATGAGGATGATCCCGACAACGTCGTGCGTGCCTGGATCTCGCTGGTATTGCCGGCAGGCGCCGAGGCGGGGAATCACTACCAGGTGGCAGGTTTTTCCGAAGCCGAGGACGATCAGGTCCAGGCCCATGTCCGGGGCGACGGCATGGCCTGGACGTTCTCGCGCCAGGTCTCGGGCAGCGTCTATCTGGAAACGCTCGGCGAGCAGGTCAGTGCCGCCTGGCAACTGGAGGCTGCCGATGGGCGTGGCGATGATGCAGGCCGAGTGACGAGCGAAGGGGCGGTCAGGGAGCTTCCATTGACGCTGCAGTCCGAGGCGGAATATGAACTCACCGTCAACGGGGAGACCGAGTCAGCCCTGGCCCGCGTCACCGGCCGCGACAACATGCTGATCATCGGCAACGGGGTCTATCTTCACCTGCCTGAAGGAGCGACAGCCGGTAGCTATCCGGTCCAGGCTGGCCGGGATGACGGTGTCGTGCGTGCCCAGTTCACCCAGCATGAAATCGATGAGATCAGCGGTGAGTTGACTCTGGTGGCCAGCGGCGAGCGCTACGATGCCGAGTTCAGCATCGCTGGCAGCGGCGAGGATGACGTGCAGCTGGCGGGAGACCTGCGCTGGATAGCGCTGGTAGAGCAGTGAGCCAGTGGCCCGGTCGGTCGCTGTGTAGGAAGCGCATGATAAAGAGGAAGATGACAATGCAAAGCAAACGTACGCTGGGTGCCGCCCTGTTGGGTATCGTTCTGACGCTGCCGGTCGCGGCTTCGGCAGTGGCCGACGAGGTGGTCGAGCAGATCGAGCTGGGCCTCGAACTCTATCAGGAAGAGGACTATGGCGCGGCGATCACTGAACTGGAATTCGCCATCAGTGATATGCGCAAGCTCATGTCGGGGCGTATTGCCGCTACCTTCCCCGATGCCCCGGAAGGATGGACCGCCGGTGAAGCCGAGTCGGCCGGTGGCGGAGGCGCGGCGGCGCTGATGGGCGGCGGCGGTACCATGCTGCAGAGAAACTACCGGGAAGAGGAGGGGGATGGCCGCCTGGAAGCCTCGCTGATGATCGACAACCCCATGGTTCAAGGCATGGCTACCATGTTCAGCAACCCTGCCATTATCGCCGCCCAGCCCAACATGGAGCGGGTCCGCATGGGACGGGAGACGGCCATCGTCAAGTGGGAGGCGGATCGTTCCCGTGTCGAGGCGACCCTGCTGCTCGATGGTCGCATACTGATGCAGGTGAAAGGCCAGGCGGTCGATTCTCCCGATGTCGCCATCGACCTGCTGAGGGCCTGGGATCTGGCCGAGGTGCGCACACAGGCGGCGCGTTGACGCCGCTGCCTGCTCATCGAAAGTCTTGTCGCATGGCCAGTCAGGGGCAATGATCCACTCGAGCCGGCCGGCACCCAGGGTGCCGGCCGCACTGCGTTGAATCCGGCGCTTAACCTTGAGCTAACTTCAGGCAATGTCCTGCCGTCGCGTCTTGAACCTGCAGGGCAGCCCGCTACTCTATTCTCCGATGATCCTGAAACGACGGGTGCCGCCGCAGGAACCCGATCGATACGCACCCCAAGTCGCTCCGGCTTCACTTGTCCGAACCAGTAGGCGTTGCGGCCGGCCAGATTGGCTTGTGGGCGCTGCGTCCATGCATCGTTAAATCAGCATACGTTTCTTCATCGAACCCTCGGCGGTCCCTGCGTTCTCATGAGTAGTCGTTCACTGCGTTGACAGTTCCCCGGCCGCTCCGCCGGAAGCTGACTAGGCTGATGAGTAACCCGGTGAGGTCATCGAGTGTGGCGGTGACCGTCCGGGTGGGCAAACAGGAGGCTTCGATGAGCATCTTTGATCATGTGCAGAACCGCTTCTCTCGCGTCCAGCAGGAAGAAATGTCCCTGCAGGAATACCTTGAGCTGTGTCGCGAAGACCCCATGGCCTATGCCAGTGCTGCCGAGCGCATGCTCCAGGCAATCGGCGAGCCTGAGGTCATCGACACCGCCAAGGACTCAAGGCTCTCGAGGATATTCTCCAACAAGGTGATCCGTCGCTATCCTGCCTTTGCCGAGTTCTACGGCATGGAGGAGGCGATCGAGCAGATCGTTGCCTACTTCCGTCATGCGGCCCAGGGGCTGGAGGAGCGCAAGCAGATCCTCTACCTGCTGGGGCCGGTGGGGGGCGGCAAGTCATCGCTGGCGGAGCGTCTCAAGCTGCTGATGGAGCACATTCCGTTTTATGCCATCAAGGGCTCGCCGGTATTCGAGTCGCCCCTGGGGCTGTTCTCGCCCGAGGAGGATGGCGAGCTGCTCGAGAAGGAGTACGGCATACCCCGGCGCTACGTGAAGAGCGTGATGTCGCCCTGGGCCTCCAAGCGGCTGAGGGAGTATGGCGGCGACATCTCCCAGTTCAAGGTGGTCAGGCTCTACCCGTCCCGCCTCAACCAGATCGCCATCTCCAAGACCGAACCCGGCGACGAGAACAACCAGGACATCTCTTCCCTGGTGGGCAAGGTGGACATCCGCCAACTGGAGCTCTACTCCCAGGACGACCCGGACGCCTACAGCTTCTCCGGCGGCCTTTGCAAGGCCAACCAGGGGCTGATGGAGTTCATCGAGATGTTCAAGGCACCGATCAAGGTGCTGCACCCGCTGCTGACCGCCACCCAGGAGGGCAACTACAACCCCACCGAGGGCATGGGGGCGATTCCTTTTGAAGGCATCGTGCTGGCCCACTCCAATGAAAGCGAATGGCAGGCCTTCCGCAACAACCGCAACAACGAGGCTTTCCTCGACCGGGTCTATATCGTCAAGGTGCCCTACTGTCTGCGGGTCACCGAAGAGATCAACATCTACAAGAAGCTGCTCGAGCATTCGTCGCTCGACCAGGCGCCCTGTGCACCGGACACCCTACGCATGCTGGCCCAGTTCTCGGTGCTCTCGCGACTCAAGGAGCCGGAAAACTCCAGTATCTACTCCAAGATGCGGGTCTACGACGGCGAGAATCTCAAGGACACCGACCCCAAGGCCAAGTCGATCCAGGAGTACCGCGATGCGGCCGGTGTCGACGAGGGCATGGACGGGTTGTCCACGCGTTTCGCCTTCAAGATACTCTCCAAGGTGTTCAACTTCGACAATCACGAGATTGCCGCCAACCCGGTGCATCTGCTCTACGTGCTCGAACAGCGTCTCGAGCAGGAGCAGTTGCCCAAGGAGACCTTCGAGCGCTACCTGCGCTTCATCAAGGAGTTCCTGGCGCCGCGTTACGTGGACTTCATCGGCAAGGAGATCCAGACCGCCTACCTGGAATCCTATTCCGAGTATGGCCAGAACATCTTCGACCGCTACGTGACCTACGCCGATTTCTGGATCCAGGATCAGGAGTATCGCGACCCGGAGACCGGGGAGCTATTCAATCGGCAGTCGCTCAACGAGGAGCTCGAGAAGATCGAGAAGCCGGCGGGCATCTCCAACCCCAAGGATTTTCGCCACGAGGTGGTCAACTTCGTGCTGCGGGCTCGCGCCCAGAACAACGGCATGAACCCCAGCTGGCAGTCCTACGAGAAGCTAAGAGGGGTGATCGAGCACAAGATGTTCGCCAATACCGAAGAGCTGCTGCCGGTCATTTCCTTCAATGCCAAGGCGTCCACGGCAGACCAGAAGAAGCACGAGGACTTCGTGGAGCGGATGAAGGATCGCGGTTACACCGAGAAACAGGTACGACTGCTCTCGGAGTGGTACTTGCGTGTGCGTAAATCGCAGTAACCGGCGCTGGCCTGGGAGGTCACCATGACCTATTTCATCGATCGACGCGCCAATGCCAAGCACAAGAGTGCGGTCAATCGGCAGCGTTTTCTCGACCGCTACCGGACGCATATCAAGCGTTCGGTGGAGGAGGCGGTCAATCGTCGCTCTATCACCGACATGGAGCGTGGCGAGAAGGTGTCGATTCCGGCCCGCGATATCTCGGAGCCGGTGTTCCAGCACGGGCCGGGCGGCAAGCGGACCATTGTCAGTCCCGGTAACAAGGAGTTCGTCCAAGGCGACCGCCTGCGCCGCCCCGGTGGTGGCGGCGCAGGCGGCGCGGGAGAAGGGGGCGCCT
>SKVX01000535.1 GCA_007129225.1 Halomonas sp. | reverse complement strand
CGGCCTGCTGCGCAAGGAGGACCTGGCAGCCTACAAGCCGGAGTGGGTCGAGCCGATCGGCACCCGCTACCGCGGTCACGATATCTGGGAGATTCCGCCCAACGGCAGTGGGCTGATCGCCCTGCAGGCCCTGGGCATGCTCGAGCGCATGGGCGAGGAAGGCCGGGATCCGGTGGAGACCCTGCATCGCCGCATCGAAGCCACCAAGCTGGGCTATGTCGACGGCCTTCGCTACGTTACCGAGCGTGACGCCATGGGCCCGAGCGTGGACCAGCTGTTGGCCGACGACTATCTCGCCGAACGCGCCGGCCTGATCGGCGAGCAGGCACTCGATCCCAAGCACGGCAATCCGATCAAGGGCGGCACCGTCTACCTGGCCACCGCCGATGGCGACGGCAACATGGTTTCGTTCATCCAGAGCAACTACAAGGGCTTCGGCTCGGGCGTCGTGGTACCCGGTACCGGCATCAGCCTGCAGAACCGCGGCTGGGGCTTTTCCCTGGACCCGGCGCACCCCAACGCCCTGGCGCCCGGCAAGCGCACCTACCACACCATCATTCCCGGCTTTATCACCCGGGATGGCCAGGCGGTGGGGCCGTTCGGCGTGATGGGCGGCTACATGCAGCCCCAGGGCCACGTCCAGGTGATCACCGCCATGCTCGACGAGGACCTCAACCCCCAGGCGGCGCTGGACATGCCGCGCTGGAAGTGGACCAAGGACAGGACCGTCGAGGTCGAGCCGCACTTTCCCGACCACCTTGCACAAGCGCTGGTTCGGCGCGGCCATGACATCGTCAAGATGACCGACACCCTGAGCTTTGGCCGCGGCCAGATCATCCTGCGCGATGGCGAGAGCGGCGTGCTGTGCGGCGGCACCGAACCGCGCACCGACAGTGCCGTGCTGGCCTGGTGAAACCTGCAGTTCCAGACCCGGCGTCAACCGGGTCCTTGTTAGACCATAACCGGAGAAGCTAAATGCTGACACCCAACAAATCCAACGTCACTTCACGCAATTCCCTCCGCTGGGCCGCCACGACCCTTGCCGGTGTCTCCCTGGCGGTCGGTGGTTTTGCAGCCACTGCCCAGGCGGACGACTACCCCAATAGCGCGGTGGAATTCATCGTACCCTGGGGGCCGGGCGGCGGCAGCGATGTACTGATGCGCCTGGTCTCCAACCATATCGAGCCCTACCTGGGCCAGCCGATGCCGGTGATCAACATGCCCGGCGTCAGCGGCACCACCGGCCTTGCCGACCTTGCCGACCGTGATAACGACGGCTACACCGTCGGCCAGGTACACGACGGCTTCATGGTCTCTCACCATACCGGCTTGACCGAATACAATTGGGACGACTACGAGCCGATCGCCGCGATCACCGCCTCGCCGCAGTACCTGACCGTCAGCGCCGATAGTCCGTGGGAGACCTTTGAGGACTTCGTTGAGTATGCCCAGGACAATCCCGGTGAGATCCGCTTCGGAGTGACCCTCGGCGGGGTGCCGCATATTCACGGCGCCATGATCGAAGAGGCCGAGGATCTCTCGTTCCGCTACGTTGGCTTCGAAGGCACAGGGGAGCGGATTCGCTCGCTGGTCGGCGGTCATATCGACGCTGCCATGGGCGACATCGCCTCCAGCCTGCAGTTCGTCGAGAATGACGACCTGCGCTTCCTGGCCGTCGGCCATACCGAGCGCATGGCACAGACCCCTGACGTGCCGACCTTCGCCGAGCTCGGCTACGACAATCTCAACCTTTCGATCCTGCGTGGCCTGATTGCCCCCCAAGGCACGCCACAGGATCGTATCGAGGTGTTGGCCGCCGCCGTCGAGGCGATAGCCGCAGACGAGGCATTCGTGACCCGCGTCAACAATGCCGGTGCTGAAGTCCAGTTCATGGGGCCCAGCGAGTATCGTGAGCATCTTGCGGCCCTCGACGCCACCATCGAGCGCCTGGCTGGAAGCCTGCAGCAATGAGCGAGGCAACCTCCAACTCCCGGCCACAAGGCCGGGAGCCCGACGCTTCCCCCGAGCGGGCCAGGGCGGTCAGCCATATCGTCTTCAACCTGGCGCTGCTGGGTATCGCCGCGGTGATGTTCTTCCACGCCGGCAACCTGCCGTCGTCGGCCTGGGAGCCTATCGGCTCGGGCAGTTTCCCGCGCATGATGCTGGCCGTCCTGGCGCTGCTCAACGTCATCATGATCGCCAAGGAAGCGGCCAAGCTGCGGCATACCACGGCACTGGCCAGCGGCAGTATACGCGATTGGCTATGGCAGCATCGCCTGGCATTCGGCGTATTGGGGCTTTTCACCCTGTATGCCATTGCCGTGCCGCTGTTCGGCTTTCGCTGGGCCACGCTGCCGTTCGTGCTGGCCTGCCAGGTGCTTCTCGGCGCGCGCCGGCCACGCCAGATAGCCATTGCCGTGGCCATCGCACTGGTGATGTCGCTGGGGCTGGATGCTCTGTTTCGGCACGTGTTCACCATTTCCTTGCCACGCGGCGCGCTGCTGTAACGCCTGCGGCGTCCGACAAAACCATTCGCTGACCCAGGAATGCGCTCATGATGGAATCCATTCTGGCAGGTGCCGATCAGCTGTTTACCCTGCCAACCATGCTGACCATGCTGGTGGGGGTGGTAGCCGGGGTGATCACCGCGGCCATTCCCGGCTTCACCATCACCATGGCCATCGTGCTTGCACTGCCGCTGACCTTCACCATGCCGGCCCTGCAAGGGGTTGCCACCCTGCTGGCGGTGTATATCGGTGGGTACACCGGCGGCATGATCAGCGCCGCACTGCTGGGCATCCCAGGCACACCCTCGGCACTGGCCACTACCTTCGACGCTTACCCCATGGCACGCCGCGGCGAGCCCGGCCGGGCCCTGGCGCTTGGCATCTGGGCCTCATTCTTCGGCACGCTGATCAGCTCCATTGTGCTTATCATTGCCGCACCACCCCTGGCCATGATCGCCGTAAAGCTCGGCCCCTGGGAGTACTTCTCGCTGGTGGTGTTCGCCCTGACCATCGTTGCCAGCCTGGTGGGTCGCTCGATGCTCCGCGGCCTGCTGGCCGGGGCCATCGGCCTGATCATTGCCACCGTGGGCGCTGACCCGCTGATGGGCGTGACACGCTTCTCGTTCGACCTGCGCATGCTGTCGGCGGGCATCCCCTTCCTGATCGTCCTGATCGGCATCTTCGCGGTCAGCCAGCTGCTCCGTGAGGTCGAGGATGCCGAAGAGGTCAAGGCCGGCAAGCAGCTCATCGACAGTCGCATCAGCTTCAAGCCCTGGGCGGCGATGCGTGAGGTACTCGCCTTCCCGGTCAACCTGGTGCGCTCGTCAATGGTCGGGGTTTTCATCGGCGCGGTGCCGGGAGCGGGGGGTAGCATCGCCAACCTGCTTGCCTACGATCAGGCCAAACGTGGCTCCAAGAACCCCGAAGCCTTCGGAAAGGGGGCAAGCGAAGGGGTCATCGCCTCGGAGTCGGGCAACTCGGCGACGTCTGGCGGCGGCCTGATTCCGATGATCGCACTGGGCATACCCGGAAGTGCCGTGGACGCGGTATTGATGGCAGCGCTGATGGTCCATGGTATCGGCGTCGGTCCGCGCCTGATCATGGACCACGCCGACACGGTCTACGGCATGTTCATGGCGATGTTCTTGGCAGGCGCCATGATGCTGGTGGTATGCCTGCTCAGCATGCGGCTGTTTCTCAAGGTCACCAGCGTGCCCAAGTCGGTCATCGTGCCGGTGGTGCTGACCTGCTGCATGGTCGGCGCCTTCGCGCTCAACAATCGCATCACCGATATCTACCTGCTGCTGGGCATCGGCATCTTCGGCTATATCCTGGCCAAGCTCGATTACCCGCTGGCGCCGCTTGTGCTGGGCGTGATTCTCGGTCCAATTGCCGAGACCAACCTGCGCCGTGCGCTGATGACCAACGAGGAGTGGACGCTGTTCTTCACCCGACCGATCTCCTTGGCACTGCTGACCCTGGCCGCACTCTCGATCGTGCTGGCGCTGCGTTATCGGCTCAAGCAGCGCAGCCAGAACCTGGCGCTGGACTGATCCCAAGGTCGCACAGCAACGAGGGGACCCAATAGGCCCTGCAGCCGGCAGTGGCAGGGCCCTGAGGGCCCCTAGGCCTCCAACCAGCCAAGGCAGCCACGGTATACCATACTTGATGATGGTAAGTCGTGCCGGCTCCCTCCCTCACGCCTGCCCGGCTCTCCTTACCGCCGTTCCCGGCGGCGTCCTGCTCCCTTCGCAAGCCCCCTTTCGATCGCTCTCGCCCCGCCTAATTACTGCGATGAAGGTCATTTTTTGGGGTCCTTCGCGGCCATGTCGCTATCCGGGCCCTGCCAAAATTTGATCCAGGTCAGAAAATCCCTTGACAGCATCGGAGGGATGAAATTAGTCTTGCCACATGGCTTTTGGTATACCATGAGCCAAACGGGAAACCAGAAGCCTCACAACGCCAACGGCTCTGCCCTTCCCCTTACTCCCGAAGGCATACCAATAAAACGGGCCATTGGCTGAAGCAGCCAATACCCAGGCAACCAGGAGAGATCCCCATGGCCGAACTGATGAATCGTGACGAATTCCGCACCGCCCTCGAAGACGCCATCAAGGGCAAGAGCGCCAACAAGGCACCGTTCAGCGTGGCCTGGGCCAGCGGCAAGCTGAGCCGCGCCCACCTCGCCAAGTGGGCCGAGAACCACTATCACTACGTTGGCCCTTTCGCCGATTACCTGGCCTACATCTACGCCAACACGCCGGAGAACTACACCGAGGCCAAGGATTTCCTGCTACAGAACATGTATGAGGAAGAGCTCGGCGGTGACCGTCATACCGACCTACTGATCCGCTTCGCCGAAGCCTGCGGCACCACTCGCGAGCGCGTCGAGAACCCCGACAACATGTCGCCCACCACCCGCGGCCTGCAGAGCTGGTGCTATGCCGTCGCCATGCGCGAGCACCCGGTGGTGGCCGTGGCCGGCCTGGTGGTTGGCCTGGAGTCCCAGGTGCCCTCCATCTATCGCAAGCAGACCCCGACCCTGCGCGACAAGTACGGCTTCACCGATGAAGAGGTGGAGTTCTTCGACCTGCACATCGTCTCTGACGAGATCCATGGCGAGCGTGGCTACCAGATCGTGCTCGAGCACGCCGACACCGTCGAGCTGCAGCAGCGCTGCCTGAAGATCTGCGAGATCGGCGCCCAGATGCGCCTGCTCTACACCACCGCGCTCTACTACGACTATGTGGCCAGCGACCTGCCCCTCTCCGAGCTCGACCTGGCGGCCTGATACCAGCCGACTCGGTTCGTATCTGCGCACGATGCCTGCCGGCCCAGGCCGGCGGGCATCGGCCCCAGGACAGAAAGCACTAACGACCACACGAGGTGAGCTTCTTGGATAACGTCACTCAGTATCTCAATTACATCGACGGCAAGTGGCTAGCATGCGGCTCGGGGTCGACCTTCGAGAACCGCAACCCGGCGGACCAGGACGACCTGCTCGGCCAGTTCCAGGCCTCTTCCGCGGAAGATGCACAGCAGGCCATCGCGGCTGCCGAGAAGGCGTTCCCCGCTTGGCGGGACACGCCCATTTCAAAGCGCGCGAAGGTCCTCAACCAGGCGGCGGATTATCTGGTCGAGAATATCGAGCAATTTGCCGAGGAGCTGACCCGCGAAGAGGGCAAGCTGCTCGCCAACAGCCGTGACGAGATCGCCCGCTCGGCCCAGACCCTGCGCTTCTACGCCGTCGAGGGCCAGACCATCACCGGCGAGACATTCCCCCAGGACGACGCCAAGATGATGGTCTACACCCAGCGCGAGCCGCTGGGCGTGGCAACCATCATCACGCCCTGGAACTTCCCGATCTCGATTCCGGCAAGGAAGATCGCACCGGCCCTGATCACCGGCAACACCGTGGTGTTCAAGCCGTCATCGGACGCCCCGTTGATCGCCTATCGCCTGGCGGAAGCGCTGCACCATGCCGGCGTCCCCGAAGGCGTCTTCAACTTCATCACCGGCAGTGCATCAGCCATCGGTGAGTCCATCACCGCAGTGCCTGCGGTACGTGCGATCTCCTTCACCGGCTCCACCGCCGCCGGCGAGAAGATCCACCGCAGCGCCCCGATGGCGACTCGAACCCAGATGGAGCTCGGCGGCAAGAACCCGCTGATCGTGCTCGACGATGCCGATATCGACACGGCCGTCGACCTCACCATCAAGGGTGGCTTCTCGCTCACGGGCCAGGCCTGCACCGGCACCAGCCGTGTGCTGATCGCCCCCTCGGTCAAGGCAGCCTATCTGGAGCGCCTGGTGGAGCGAGTCAAGGAACTGCAGATCGGCAACGGTCTGGACAAGGGCACCCAGATCGGCCCGCTCGCCACCCGCCAGCAGCTCGACACCGTGCTTGGCTATATCGATACCGGCAAGCGCGAGGCCACCCATGTCCACGGCGGCGAGCGTTTGAGCGGCGGTGACTACGACAAGGGCTTCTACGTATCGCCGGCGATCTTCAGCGATGTGACCCAACAGATGCGCATCGCCCAGGAGGAGATCTTCGGGCCCGTGGTCGCCGTCATCGAGATCGACGGCTACGAGGATGCCATCGTCAAGGCCAACGACACGCCCTACGGACTGTCCGCCGCGCTGGCGACGCGCAATATCGAATACATCCAGCGCTTCCCGCACGACATTCAAGCCGGCACCGTCAAGGTCAACCGCACCACCACGGGCAACCTGGTCAATGCGCCCTTCGGCGGCCTGAAGCAGTCTAGCACCTCCACGTTCCGCGAGTCGGGACGCGCCGGGCTGGACTTCTTCACCCAGACCAAGACCGTCTACATCGGCCGCTGAGCGCGGCACCTACAACGACAACCTGACGACAAGGTGAGCCCCATGAAACAGGTATTTCGTCTCGAACTCGAAGAAGCCAAGTTGATGGTCGAAGCGGCCAAGCGAAAGTCGGAGGAGATCAACGTCCTCGAGACCATCTGCATCGTCGACGACGGCGGCTATCCGCTGGCGCTGGAGCGTATGAACGGCGCTCGTATCACTGGCCCGCAGATCGCCTGGAACAAGGCCTTCACCGCCGCCGGGCACAAGCGCTCCACGCACCTTTTCAATACCGCCCCCAACGGCCCCGCCCTGCCCGGCAACGAGGCCTTCGGCATCCAGTGGAGCTTCGAGGGCAAGTTCGCCGTCTTCGTCGGCGGCTTCCCGATCGTCGTCGATGGGGAAGTGGTCGGCGGCGTGGGCCTCAGCGGCGGCAACGGCGAGCAGGACACCAAGGCCGGCCTCGCCGCCCTGCAGGCCCTGCAGGAGCACCTGAGCGGTGCCGGTCATGAAGTGGTCGTGGAAGCCGACATCAAGAAGTAACCCCCGACTCAGCCGGCAGGGTCCCGCGACCCTGCCGGCTGACGACAACGACAAGCCAAGTGCCGACGCCCCACAACGACAAGGCCATGCCAACGCCATGGGTGTGCACCAGGAGGCTGCTATGACATACCGAATCACCCTTGCCGACACCGCTGAGACCTTCGACGTCCAGCCAGGCGAGCCGCTGCTCGATGCGGCCGAGCGGGCAGGTTTCCCCCTCGTGCACGACTGCCGTTTCGGTGGCTGCGGCGCCTGCCGGATCAAGCTGCTGGAAGGCCAGGTGGCCTACGAGGAGATGCCCATGGGGCTCTCCGAGGAAGAGGAGCAGGAAGGCTATGCCCTGGCTTGCCAGGCGGTCGCCCAGAGTGACCTGACCATCAGCGCAGACGTGTTTCCGGCGGGCTATATTCCCCCCGACTACCACGAAGCCACCATCGTCAGCCTGGAGAAGCTCAGCCACGATGTGACCCACCTGGTGCTGAGCATACCCTCCGCCAGCGAGGTGCGCTTCCTGCCGGGCCAGTACCTCAACATCATGCTGGACGACGGCACGCCGCGTAGCTTCTCGATGGCCTCTCCGCCGCGCAGCGACCTCTTCGATTTCCATATCCGCCGGGTACCGGGCGGCTATTTCACCGAGCGCCTCAACACGCACTACCAGCCCGGCGACACCTTGGACGTCGAGCTGCCACTCGGGGCCTTCCGACACGACGCGGAAAGCACCAACCGCCTACTGATGGTCGCCGGCGGCACCGGCCTGGCACCGGTCAAGAGCATCATCGAGTCGCTGAAGGATGAGCCCCACGCGCCGCACATTACGCTCTACTGGGGCGTACGCCGCGCCGAGGACCTCTATCTCGACGAACTGCTGCAGCACTGGGCCAGGACTCTGCCCCACTTCCACTACATCCCGGTGCTATCGGACGCCGACCCGGAGTGGGGAGGACGGCGCGGCTTTGTCCACGAGGCCGTGTGCCAGGACCATCCCGACCTGAGCGAGTTCGATGCCTACCTGTGCGGTCCACCGCCGATGATCGCCGCCGCGAAGTCCAGCTTCGCCGAGCGAGGACTGAGCGTGGAAAGGATCTTCTCCGACAGCTTCAACTTTACCCATGAACTCAACGACAGCGTGGCATGACGCCCCACCGGCCATAGAGAGGTTGCCACCATGCTAGATATCACCTTCATCACCAACGACAACAAGACCATCTCTGCCCCGGAGGACTCCAACCTGCTGCGCGTCTCGCTGCGCGAGAAGGGGGGCATCCCCTTCAAGTGCGGCGGCGGACTCTGTGGCACCTGCAAGTGCCTCATCGAGGAGGGCATCGAGAATACCGATGCCGTGAAGAAGAAGGAGGAGAAGCTGCTCACCGCCGAAGAGATCAGCCAGGGCTATCGCATGGCCTGCCAGACCTTCCTCACCGGCAGCGTGAAGGTCTCCTGGGATGAGAGCAAGCCGGCCAGGCCCATCAAAGCCGGCCAGATCAAGCCCAAGACGGAAGCCTGAAGCGGGCCCTCTTCCCACGACCGGCTCGCAGCGTCCGGCTTACGCCGACAGCAGGGTAGCGGCTGGTCCAGCACAACGATTGCGAGGACATATGATACGCGTTGGACTCATCGGATATGGCACGGCGGGCAGGGATGTCGCCAAAGCCATCCTCGGCGGTCAGGCGGGCAACACCCGGCTGGCCGCCGTTTTGGTACGCGACACCGGCAAGTATACCGACGCCCCGGAAAGCGGCCTGATCACCGACAGTGAAGAGGCGTTCTTCGCCTGCCGCCCCGACGTGGTGGTCGAGACCGCAGGCCACGAGGCCGTGATCCGATACGCCGAGACATCGCTCTCCCATGGCTGCGACTTCATGGTGGTCTCGGTCGGGGCCTTCTGCGACCAGGCACTGCATGACCGGGTCATGACCAGCGCCAGCCGGCATGGCAAACGTGTACTGGTCCCCTCCGCCGCCATCGCCGGGCTCGACCGCATCGCCGCCGCCGCCCAGGGCCCGCTTGACAGCGTGACACTGACGACCCGCAAGCCGGTGAAGGCGTGGCGGGGCACCTTCGCCGAGGAAGTGGTCGACCTCGATACGGTCGAGAAGCCCACCGTGATCTTCGAAGGCAATGCGCGGGAGTCATCGCGGGTCTTCCCCGAGAGCGTCAACGTCTCGGCGGCGCTGAGCCTGGCAGGCGTAGGCTTCGAGGCCACCCAGGTTCGGGTGCTGGTCGACCCCACCATCGACAAGAACATCCACGAGGTGTCGGCCAAGGGGCTATTCGGCGAAGTGCGCATCGAGGTGCAGAACACCCCGTCCCCGAACAATCCCAAGACCGGGTATATCGTCGCCATGAGCGTGGCACGAGCGTTGAAGAACCTCTCCTCGCCGCTCGTCATCGGCTAGACGAGGCTCGACATGTCGCCCTCTTACACAAGGAGTTCGAGAGATGAGCAAAGCCTATTGGGTCTCTTGCTATCGTGAAATATCGGATGCGAAGAAGTATGCCAGCTACATTCAACTGGCAATCCCTGCCATCGCCGCTGGTGGCGGCATCTTCCTGGCGAGGGATGTGGCGGCTTATGCCTATGAGGATGGCCAGCAGGACCGCACCATCATCATCGAGTTTCCCGACCTGGAGAGTGCCCGGGCGACGCATGATGGAAAGGCTTACGCTGCAGCGCTGGAAGCCCTGGGCGATGGCGCAGTCAGGGATATTCGTCTTGTCGGAGGCGTCTGAAGGGCGATAGCCTGCCGGCCTCCCGGATTGGATACAAGACCCCGAGCGCTTGTGGCGCCCGGGGTCAGTCGTGTACCCATCTCAAGCCTGAGAGCGGCTCATATACGCCTGGCGGGACTTCTCGAGGTGGATGCGGGTAAAATTCTCGGCCAAGTCTGCTTCTCCACTGCGGATCGCGCTCAGTACGTCCTGGTGCTCACGCAGGGCCGCCTTGGTGCGGCCGGGCAAGGCGCTGCTGAGATTCGAGAAGGCGCGCACGTAATCCTTGAGATCGACCAGCATCTCGTGAAGCTTGGGATTGCCGGAGGCCCGCCCGATCAGCTCGTTGTACTTGACGTTGAGCTCGACCTCGTCGCCATCCCCGTTGTTCAACGCCTCCTCCATCTCGGCCATGAGCTGGTCGATTTCGGCGATGATGGCGTCGTTGACCTTCTGAGCCGCCAGCCGCGCTGCCAGTGACTCGAGCGAAGCCAGGATCATGAAGACCTCAAGGATCTCGGCCTGGGTGATCTCGTTGACCACCACTCCCTTGCGCGGCACCGTTCGCACGAACCGCTGGGTCTCGAGTCGAAACAGCGCCTCGCGGATGGGGGTACGACTGATATTGAGTTTCTCGGCCAGCACCCGCTCGACCAGCCGATCGCCTGCCTTGTATTCCCCACGCAGTATCGCGTCCTTGAGGTAGGCATACACCTTGTCGCGGATCGGTGAGAGGTCTTCCTGAGTCCAGGTCTCTGCCATGGGGACTTACCTTCGAGTGGCCAAAAAACAAGAAATAATCAGATGTAACAGGATACCACAGGGGAACTTTCCTGGCATACGAAGCACCGTGAGGGTGCAGCCCGGTCTCCCTGGCCGAATCGACGCACCGTTAGAATGCATAAGCCCCATGGGAGGGGCACCCACGGGGCTGAATCGTAGATGCGATCGACAGACTAGGACGCCGTCGCGGCAACCTTTTCGAGGCGCGTATCGATGGTGCCGAAGGTGACCAGCTGTTTCAGCTCCTGGCGGGCCTCTTCGACCGTCGCAAACTTCTCGAAGAACTTGATCGGCACGCTATTTACCTGCCCGTTATCGCCACACTCGACGATACTGACCCGACTGCCATCGGCAGCGACTTCGGCAATGGTGAAGTCGGCTTTCTTCTTGCCGTAGAAATAGTAGGCATAGGTCTCGACCGGCGAGATGCCGCTGTCCGGCCTGGCATCGTATTCGTCGGATTTGCTTGTCAGGATGATGTACATGTCAGTGCCCTCTTTCATCATTGTAATGGCATGCTGCCGGACGGCGTGATCAGGCCGAAAGGCGGCCTCAGACGATTTCCGGCGTCGGTGGCGCCGCTTCTACCGAGCCGGCCAGCAACTCCCGAACCGCCGCCGTCAAGCCTTCCAGCGCCTCTTCGACGATCGCCTGGCCGATCTCGTAGCTGGCCTGGGTGGCATCCCCGATACAGCCGTTTCGCGTCATCTCCTCGTAACGGTAGAATCCCTGGATGGGGTTGCCGGGCCGCAGCGCCTCCCAGCGCCCGCCGGAGACGATGTCACCCTTCTCCAGCCTCTCGGGACGGACCAGGTGAGGCGCCAGGTAAAACGCCTCCGAGACCTCTCGCTCACAGCTGTGACCATAGAGCGTCGAGTGGATGTGCTCCTTCATCGCCGTCTTGGCCGCTGCGGTGGTTTTGGCGAAGTAGCACGCCACGCCAAGCTCCTGGGTAAAGGTGCTGCAGGCAATGCTCAAGGTCGACTGGTTGCCACCATGACCGTTCAGGAACAGGACACGGGTGATGCCGTGCCGTTTCAGCGAACCGACCATGTCGCGAAGCAGCGCCAGCAGGGTCTCCGGTCGCAGGCTGATGGTCCCCGGGAAGTTCATGTGGTGCGGTGACACCCCCATGTTGACGGTGGGCGTCACCAGCACATCGGGGTAGAGCGCGGCACCCAGGCGCTTGGCCATTTCGGTGGCCAGCACCGCATCACAGCTTTCATTCATGTGTGGGCCATGCTGCTCATGGGCGCCCACAGGAATGATGGCCATGCGTGCGGTCTTCAGTGCGTCCTCGACCTCTGGCCAGGTCATTTCGGTCAGTACAAAACCGTTCATTCGGTTCTCCTTTCGGGCCCTGCCCTGCTGGCGGCTATCTCGCAGCCGGCGCTACGCGGCAAGGCCCAGTATCGTCAGAGCCTTTTGGCACATGGTATACCGTATGCCTGAAAATAGCGCACTCGATGCCGCCCTGTAAAGCCCCCCCGGGTCGATCAATGCAAGCTGCTCCCGGCATGCCTGTGCACGCCTGAACGCTTCACGCCTTCACCCGGCGGGGCCGGCGGGGCCGGCG
>SKVX01000322.1 GCA_007129225.1 Halomonas sp. | reverse complement strand
GCGAACCTTTGTTGAGATGTTGTCATTTTGACAGAGCCCTGCACCGTTGTCCTGACGAGGATCAAGCGCCTCGGGCTTAGTGACCAGGTTCGGCCTGCAGTGCCGCCGGCGGGATACGGTCGGAGCCCCAACTGCGATGAATATAGCCGATCACCCGGTCGAGCTCCTCCTGGGTAATCTTGTTCAATTCACCGCGCTCGAGCGGGTCGTAGTGGAAGATGTAGAGGCGGGAGGCGAGTTGCTCGAAGGGCAGCGATGCCTCACCGAAGCGTTCCCCGTTGCCGGCCGTGCTGACTCTTACATCGTCGCCCCAGTCCTGGCCGCTGTCGTTGTTGGGGTTGTAGAAATAGACCCGCATCACGTCGTTGGGGTCCAGGGTGACACGCAGCAGCGTGATCGCGTGCCAGCCGATGAAGCGAGCGGCGCTGTCGGTCACGGCGATGCCGGCAGGCTGAGGGTGGATAAGCGGTTGGTTGCCGTTGTAGTAGGGGTGGTAGCTGGCGTAGAAATGGCGCAGGAAGGCATCCAGGTCATGGAGCTTCCCCGTTGCCACGTCCACGTTGATGCGAAAGCCACGGCCCGACCACCAGCCGTGGAACTCGGGATTGACCCAGCGGTGGGGGTCCCCTTCGCGACCGATGCAGCGCCGGCCCATCTCGGCATAGATGCGGTCCAGGTGCGGCACTACCAACAGGGAGACCGGGTCGAGGTCGACCGGTAGCTCCTTGGCGACCCCTTCCAGGCTGGCCATGGATGAGAGCGGCATGCCCTCGAAGTGCATGATGATCTCGTCGTCACGGGCGGCCCAGGCGACCATCTGCAGCAGGTAGTCCGGATCGTTGTAGGCCCACATCGACAGTGCGCGTGCGGACTGGCAGGTAGGGTTGTTGCCCTGGCCGACGCCAAGCGGAAGCCCCAGCATGCACAGCACGCCCTCGAGCAGCCTTGCCCGTGGCGATACCTCGTCGCCGAAGGCCAGCTGGATACGCGCCTTGGACCACTCGGAGAGGGAGAGGCCCAACTGGCGCCACATGGCCGGCGCCACGGGAGGCTGGTAGAGTATGCCGCGCTCCAGCATCAGCGCCAGGCCGTAGACCGCCTGGGGCGTTGCCGGATGAACGGCGCCGCGGATCAACGCATGTACCAGCTCGCGATAGCAGAGCAGACAGTCCCTGCCGGTCGATGACAGTCCGAGGGTCTCGGCCACCAGATGATCGCCGTGATCGAGCAGGTGGCGTATCAGGACCGGGTGATAGGGCGATGCCAGGCCGGTGTCGTGCATGGCGCGGGCAAAGCCGGTGGCCTCGCTCTGCAGGGCCGAGTTGTCCATGCTGGAGAGCCGTTCGCGGTAGACCTCGACGCCTGGGTCCTCACGACACGCCTGGGTCGGGCCAAACAGCGAGCTGACCAGGCGGTCGGCGCCCTGGCCGCTGATACCCAGGTCGATCGATGGATCGGCCTGGCAGATGGCGATCTGGGTGATCATCTGCTTGACCGAATCGACCTGGATCGGGCGCTGCTGAAGGATGCGCCAGATTTCCTCGATCAGCTTGTCGATGATGTGCTCATAGCCGATGCGATCGGCCAGGTGACGGAACAGGTTGCGCGGTATCTGGGCAAGCCGCCCTTGGGTTTCGCGCTCGGCTTCGCTCGGGGCGCTGAACAGCAGCCACAGGTTGAGTGCCAGCACCTGCGTCAGGTAGTGATGTGCCTGTTCGGCGGATATCAGCGGATGTAGGTAGTCGCCCTTGGCCACCGCCACCAGGCGCAACTCGCTCAGTGACTCGATCACCACCATGTTGGGGTCGGCGCTCTTCAGGGCATGGGTGGTCAGGGAGGGCAGCAGGTACTGCGGCGTTTCCCAGTCGGAGCCGAGGAAGATGCCCGCCTCCTCTAGAGCCTTGGCCCGGGCCTCCAGCTCGGCAGCGCCACCCTCCTGAAGCAGCACCCGGCGTGCGGTATCCAGCACGCGGGGCAGCTTCGCCGGCTTGGTGAACGCCCGCGCTTCCGCGAGCAGGGTGATCGCCTCGTCGAGTTTCGCCAGCAGGCCCCGAAGCTTGTCGTCGCCTGCGGGCGATTCGCTCATCTCTTGCGTGTGCCGGTGCGTCGTCACGCCGACTCCTTGTGTCAGGCTGTCATTGTGCTCATGACGCCTTGATCAGACATAGAAATCAAGCTCTTCCATCTTCTTGAGCAGTTCCTTAATGCGTGCCGCCTCGTCACCCTTGAAGTAGATCAGTCCCCAGTGGGTGCCGAAGGCGGTACGCTTGGTGACCGTCTCCTCCATGGGGGGCGTCAGCTCATGGGACTCGAAGTAGGGGTCGTCCTCGACCTCCTCCGGAATCTCCAGGCGGCTGACAACGCGGCGCCGCGGATAAACGCCGAAGCAGCCGGCATAGCCGTCGGCATCGACCACTTCCCTGGGGAAGAAGGCCTTGACCTCTTCATCGGTGGTATTGGGATCGAAGACCAGCATGCTGGCCTGGTAGGCGTTGAAGCCGTAGACCCGCTCGAGCAGTTCGAACACCTTGAACCCCGGCGGGCGGTAGGCGACCTCGCCGAAGTACATCTCGCCGTCGCTGGTGACGAAGTACTCGGGGTGGATCAAGCCGAACTCGATGTCGAAGGCCTTGATCAACTTCTCGATCTGGGCGGTGATCTGTGGGCGGTAACTCTCGAGCTCCGGTGAGGCCGGAACGAATACCGAGTAGCCCAGGGTCACGTACTCGGAGATGTTGAGGAAGGCGATCTTGCCGTTGTGGATCCATGCCTCGACGGCAAACTCCCAGCCGTCCAGGTGGGACTCCATCAGTACCGGGAACTCTTCATCCGGAATGGTATCGACTTCATCCGGGGTGCGGATCACTCGGTGGCCCAGGCAACCTGCCTTGTCGAACGCCTTGAGGTGAATGGGATCGTTGGGGTCGCCGTCGAGCTTGAGCAGGGTCTGGTTGACCCGCTTGAGAAAGCGAATGACATCACCCTTGTCGTGGGCTTCCTCGAAGATGCCAACGCGGATACCGCCGAGCTGGGCGCGTCGCTTCATCAGCGCCTTGTCGCGCAGCAGCAGCGACTGGCCGTAGAGGCGCGGGTTGTCGAGTAGGAGTGAATTGATGGCACCGGCCCACTCCACGGTCTCCTCGAAAAGCGGAATCGCCACGTCGACGCCCATTTCCTTGAGCTTTTCGGCGATATCCAGCGAGCTGTCATTGAGGCGTTCGAAGTGCCAGGAGACATAGGGGATGTCGTGTTTCTTGCAGTACTCTTCCGCCCAGTCGGGGGCAACCACCACATAGCGTCGGTCGAAATTCTCGGCGGCTTCGATGGCGTTGAGGCTCCAGCCGAGCAGTGCGATATAGCCCTTGTTGGGATCCTTCTTCATGGTACGCCTCCTGAGCGGTATCG
>SKVX01000417.1 GCA_007129225.1 Halomonas sp. | reverse complement strand
TGACACGCCAGTCGCTCGAAAAGTATCAAGTGCTGGTCTACCTGGCGGCGATCGCCCTGGGTTTGGCTTTGGGCACGGCCCTGCCGGGGCAGGTTGGCGTGCTGGAAGCAGTGCTGTGGCCGCTGTTGGGGGCGCTGCTCTACGTCACCTTCACTCAGGTACCGCTGACGCAGCTGCGCGCGGCATGGCGCGACACGCGTTTTCTTACCGCGGCGGTGGTCGGCAACTTCCTGCTATTGCCCATCGTCGCCTGGGGGTTGGCGAGCCTTTTCGCCAACCAGCCGGCGGTTCGCCTGGGCATGCTGCTGGTGCTGCTGGTGCCCTGCACGGACTGGTTCATCACCTTTTCCCATCTGGGCGGCGGCCGGGCGCAGTATGCCATTGCCTTCTCGCCGATCAGCCTGCTGCTTCAGCTTGCGCTACTGCCCTTTTACCTCTGGCTGTTCCTCGATCAGAGCCTGCTGGTCGACGTGGTGCAGCGGGAGCTGCTGATGGCCTTTGCGGGGCTGATTCTGCTGCCTTTGCTGCTGGCATTCGCCACCCAGAAATGGACGCAGCGCCAACGCGCCCGGGACCGGAACATCGAGCGGCTAGCCTGGCTGCCGGTGCCGCTGCTGGCCCTGGTGGTGTTCTCCATCGCCGCCACCCAGGTCAATGTCGTCGTCGGCTCATTGCCCCTGCTCGGCGGGCTGCTGCTGGCCTTTGCCTGCTTTCTGCTCGTCGCAGCGCTGCTGGCCCGACTGTTGGCACAGGTGGCGCAACTTCCTCCTGACCAGGGGCGCGTGCTGGCCTTCAGTCTGGGCACGCGAAACTCCTTCGTCGTGCTACCCCTGGCGCTTTCTCTTCCCGCTTCCTACGAGCTGGCGGTGGTGGCCATCGTGTTCCAGTCACTGGTCGAGTTGATCGGCATGGCGATCTTCCTATGGTGGGTGCCACAGCGGCTCTTTCCCATAAATGACTGATGCCTGCAGACAGCCGAATACACCGCCGCATTGGTACCATGCGAAAGTGCACGGGCAGCTATACTCCCTTCGTTATGCCCCCACTCGACACGCAATAGAACCGGATCATAACGATACAAGAAAGGTTCTCCCCCATGATCTCTTCCCGGCTGTTCGGCTGGTTGCTCCTTGCCCTGCCCGTAGCGGCAATCGCCGTCGTCAATCCTCCACCGCAGACAGACGAGGCGGTGCAGGCGGTGGCCCCCGATGTGGACGTCACCGAGCCCACGGAACCGCTAAGCGAGCAGGAGGCCCAGGTCGTCGATCCGAAGGGCAGCGATCCCCTGGAAGAACCCCTCACCTGCCTGGCACGCTCCATCTACTGGGAGGCCAAGGGCGTGCCGGGTCGTTTGACCAGCTCCAATTGGTAATCACCCAGCGACGGAAGCAGGCTCGAGTCGATCCGTCGCAGCGGTGGGCGATACGCAGGGCAACCATCAGGCTCATCGCCGCTGACCGTGCCGGTTTTCTTGTCTGGGGCTTGACCTCAGCTGCACTTGAGGTCTTACGGTGCTGGCAACGTCACTACAGCGAGGAAAGAAGCATGCGCATCATGATCGTGGGAGCGAGCCAGGGCCTGGGGCGGGCCTTCGTCGAGGGGCTGGGCGATGGTGGCGATCACCTGATCGGCGTGTCACGCAGCGTACCGACGAGGCTGCCCGAGCGCACCGGCATCGAAATCGAGTGGATTGCCGCCGACCTGGCATCACCCGAACGGGCCGCCGCCAGCGTGGCCGAGTCCGTGACAGAGAATGGGCTGGACGTGCTGATCTACAACCTGGGGCTGTGGGAAAGCCGAGCCTTCGAGCCGGACTACCGCTTCCTGGAAGACAGCCCAACGGAGATCCAGCGCATGGTCATGGTCAACGTCAGCGGGGCCATCCTGCTGGTTCAGGCGCTGCTTCCCGCGCTGCTGCGATCCGTCTGCCCGCGCATCATCCTGACCGGCTCGACCTCCGCCCTGCCCGGCCATGGCAGGCCGGAGGTCACCTTCAGTGCCACCAAGTTCGCCCTGCGCGGCATCGCCGAGGCGCTGCGCGAGGGCTTTCGTGACCAGGGCCTGGCGGTCACTTGCCTGCAGCTCGGTCATCTCAATACCGAAGATGACCTGGCCGTGCCTCTCGAGCGCGCGGCACGGCGCAGCCACGGCGAGCTAATCCCCATGCACGACGTGGTGCATTTGGTACGCACCCTGCTGACGCTGTCGCCGAGCTCCTATGTAAAGGAGATGGTGATGCCCGCGATTGACGATACGCGCTTCTAGCAATATTCAACCATATGGTTGACAAGGTGTCGCCAAGCCACTATCTAAACCATATGGTTGAATATAATGAAACACATCTGGACCGGGTCTTTCACGCCCTGGCCGACCCCACCCGTCGCCTGCTGCTCGAGCGGCTGGCAGCCGGTGAGCGCAAGGTTGGCGAGCTGGCCGAGCCGTTCCCCATGTCACTGGCTGCCGTTTCCAAGCACGTGCGCGTGCTGGAGCAGGCAGGCCTGGTTGAGCGGCGCATCGAAGGACGCGCCCACTACTGTCGGCTGCAACCGGAGCCGTTGGCTGCGGCGGAACAGTGGCTAAGCTTCTACGAAGGCTTCTGGAGCCAGCGCCTGAATGCGCTAGAAGCGGCGATGAAGGCTGCACCCGATGGCAAGCCGTCAGAGGAGGGAAAGGCAGATGAACGACGCTAACCACGGCCGGCCAATCGCCGAGGACAGCATCCGCTTCGAGCGCCTGCTGCCGGGGCCCATCGAGCGGGTGTGGGCCTATCTCACAGAATCCGACAAGCGTGGCCAGTGGCTCGCTCCCGGTGCCATGGAACCGCGTGCAGGCAGCGCCTTCACTCTGCACTTCCACAATACCGAACTGACACCCGACAGGACGCCACCAAGTGAGCGGTTTCGCCGCTACGACGGCAGCTTTACGACGCATCACCAGGTGCTGCGCTGCGAACCGCCTCACCTGATTGCCTGGACCTGGGGCGGGGGCAACGAAGCCCCGTCGCAGGTCACCTTCGAGCTCAGCGAGGCCGGTGATCAGGTACGCCTGATCGTGACGCACCGTCGCCTCGCCGATGACGACACCATGGTCAACGTCGCCGGAGGCTGGCACACCCACCTCACCGTGCTGGAAGGCGTGCTGCAGGGGCACTCCCCTGCCCCCTTCTGGCCCACCTTCGAACGCCTCGAGGAGGAGTACCGATGCCGCATCATGTCGCCCCGCAACTGATGTTCGAAGGCAACGCCGAGCAGGCCATGCGCTTCTACGTCTCGCTGTTCGACGATTCCGACATCGTCCGGCTCGAGCGCTACGGCCCCGAGGAACCGGGCAGGGAAGGCAGCATCAAGCAGGCCGAATTCACCCTGGCGGGCAGGCGCTACACCTGTATCGACAGCCCGGTAAAGCACG
>SKVX01000425.1 GCA_007129225.1 Halomonas sp. | reverse complement strand
GCGCCCAGGCCGATGGGGACCATGGGGGCAAAGAAGTCGGTGAGCGTGAAGAAGGCCATGCGCTTCTTCCTGGCGAACCAGAGGGCCGCCAGCAGCACCCCGATCAGGCCACCGTGGAAGCTCATGCCGCCGTCCCAGATCCGGAACACCCAGAGCGGGTCGGCCAACCACTGGCCCATGCCGTAGAAGAGCGCATAGCCAAGACGGCCACCGACCACCACCCCGATGGCGGCATAGAACAGCAGGTCACCCACGTCGTCGCGGGTCAGGCCGACACGCTCGGCCCGCAGGCGACCCAGCCACCAGGCACCGACGAAGCCGATGACATACATCAGGCCATACCAGTGTATCTGGAAGGGACCCAGCGAGATGGCGACCGGGTCGATATCGGGATAGTTCATGGCATCCTCAATGCAGGGAACTCGGGGCCACCCACGTCATCCGGGTGGTGCGGACAGCCCCAGAAAAGGGCAGGCGCAGCAATGGAAGTCGCAGGATTGATGGCAGACAGCATGACAAGCAGGAGCATCAGGAAGCGGCCGCCTCGAAGGCATCCGGGCGCCAGTGGCGTAGCAGGTCGATGAGCGCCCGGGGCCCATAGGGCTTGGCCAGGTAGTCGTCCATCCCCGCCTCGCGGAAGCGGCGGCGATCCTCTTCACTGGCATTGGCGGTAAGGGCGACCAGGACGCTGCGACGCCCTTCGGCATCGATTGCCTCCAGCTCACGCCAGCGCCGCGCTGCCTCCAGCCCATCCATGTCCGGCATGTAGATATCCATCAGCACCAGGTCGTAGGTCTGCAAGGGACGGCGCTCCAGCGCTTCGTGCCCACTGGACACGCAGTCGACCTCGAAGCCCTGCCCCTCCAGCACCTGGCTGGCGAGCATGCGGTTGACCGGCCCGTCATCGACGACCAGGATGCGCAGCGGCAGCGACGGAGCGGCGACAAGCAGACCCCCGGGGGCATCCTTGTCCACGCCGTCACCGGCAAGGCTCTTCACCAGCAGGGTGACCTCGGCCACGCGCTCGCGCAGTTCGGCGAGGTGTCCCGGCGCAAGGCAGTCGGGGTTTTGCATCTGCTCTGTCAGCTGGGACAGCAGCGGTTCCAGCTCGCGCTGCAGCAGGGTCAGGTACCGTGACTTGAGCCGGGAGTCCTCCCGGGCCCGCTCACGCGCGGCCACCAGCCCTCCGAGCTGGGGCAGCCTGTCGTGCAGATCATCGAAAAGCAGCAGTTGATAATTCCCGGCTTCGAAACGTTCCACCTCCAGCTGGCGCCAGCGTTCCTCCGCATCGAGCACCTGCATTTCAACGGGCTCCCCGTCGCGTACCGAGGTGCTGCGCAGCCGAGCTTCCGGGCCCTGTCCTGCCAGGCCCTCGGCTCGCACGCCGAGCAAGCGCTCCATGGCCAGGTTGGCATCGACGATACGTTCCTGATAGAGCAGCAGTGCCGGGCGCGATACCGACATGAGCAGGCCGGTCAGGTCAGGCGCCTGGCGCAGGCGGGCATGCAGCTGGGCCACGCTGGCCCGGAGTTTTTCCAGCCGCGTGGCGGGAGAATCCTGGTCGGAGACTGCCAGCACCGGGGGAGCGAGCCAGCGCGGCAATATCTGGTCGGCCTCGAGCAGCAGGCGCTCCACGCGCCCCAGCCCATCCTCCATCTGCGCTTCACATTCCCGCAGCCGGTGACGCAGTTGCAGCAGGAAAGCCGCCGTGGTCAACGTGGTGCCGACCAGCAGCGTCAGCAGCAACCAACCGGAAGCCGCCCAGGAGGTGGGGTCGGGCGTGGCCAGCCAGAGAAAAAGCCCGACTGACAGGCAGAGCAGAACCAACAGCAGCTGTGCCAGCAGCAGTGGCCAGAGCAGCGGCCAGACAAGATGCGACCAGAGGCGATCCTTGTGTGTAGCAGGCGGCATTCTCATCCCTGTGGTAACGCGTCGTTCATCTGAGTGTACGCCGCCCGGGTACGGCTGTCATGACGGCACAGCTAGCGGACAAGCGCCACCCTCTCCTCGCTCTCCCCGGCGAGGATGCCGCCGGGGCCGAAGCAGCGCTCCCCCAGACGGATGGCGGCGCGCTCGGCATCCCACTCCAGCCAGCTCATGGCACGGGTACCATACTGCTCACCCACGATGAATGGCGCCGATAGCAGGCGCTCGAGCTCCAGGCTGATGCCGGTATCGGGCAGCTGGTCGTCGTCGGCCCGGCCGGCATCGGCCAGTACCGCCAGGGCGTCGTCGGGCCAGCGGCTGCGGCGCAGCGCTTCGATCACGCCTTGGCGTGCCTTGATCAGCTTGGGCCAGGGCGTATTCAGTCCGGCGTTGGAGAGTCCGTGGGTGCCGGGAGGCACTTCGCCAAGCACCAGGCGATCACGCCCCCGGTGCAGATGCCAGAGACGTTCGCCATCGCCGGCCAAGAGATTGAAGCCCGCATAGCGCCAGCCGTCTCCGTCAGCCAGCCCTTTCAGCCAACCGGTGAGATCGGGGCACTCCAGCGCCTCGCGTACCAGCTGGCCACGGCTGGGGGCGTCGACGGAAACCTTGAGCTCGGGGTCACGCACGTTGGTGACGGCTGCGAAGCGGCCGCGGCGGTGCACCGCCAGCCAGCTGCCACCGGCCTCCAGGTCGCGGCCGCCGACAATATCCGGCGCCTCCGGCCAGGGGCCCAGCGGCGCCGAAGGGCGCTGATAGAATTCATCGCGGTTGGCCACCAGCCGCAGGGGAAAACGGCCGCCCGGTCGATAGTCGAAGGCAATCAGGCACATGTGGCGCGGTCAGTCCCGTGGCGGCAGCAGGTGGGCAAGCTGCCATTCGCTAAGCCGTGAAAAGAGGTGGCTGCGAACCGCCCCCGGCGTGTTCAGGGTCAGGGTCTCCTTCACCAGGGCTTGCGCCGCTTTCAGCGACACACGCCGAATGGCGGCGCGAACGCGAGGCAGGCTGGGGGCGTTCATCGACAGCGAGTCGAAGCCCATCCCCATCAGCAGCAGTGCGCCCGCCGGGTCGCCGGCCAGTTCACCACACACCGAAATCGGCCTCTTCAGCCTGCCAGATTCCTCCGCAAGGCGGGACATGGCCGAAAGCACCGCCGGATGGCAGGCATCGTAGAGATCGGCGACCCGGGGGTTGTTGCGATCCACTGCCAGCAAGTATTGGGTCAGGTCATTGCTCCCCACCGAGAAGAAATCGGCCCGCTCGGCCAGAGCGTCAAGCTGATAGAGGGTTGCCGGCACCTCCAGCATCACACCGATCAGCGGGCGCTTCGCCGTCACACCCTCTTCGCCCAGCTCGACGATAGCGCGGTCGAGCAGTTTGAGGGCGTCATCGACCTCGTCGACGTTGGTGATCATGGGCAGCAGCACCTGGAGATTGCTCATGCCCTGGGAGGCGCGCAGCATGGCGCGCAGCTGCACCATC
>SKVX01000163.1 GCA_007129225.1 Halomonas sp. | reverse complement strand
GACCTGGACGTGGATGCTTTCACCGACGCCATACGCGATGTCATCGAAGAGAACGAACTGGCCATGAGTGCCGATGACATGGCCGATACCCTGAGCCGGTTTCAGGAGCAGGCCATCGCCAACCGCCAGGCCGAGACCGAGCAAATGGCCGAGCGCAATCTCGCCGAAGGTGAAGCCTTTCTGGCCGAGAATGCAGGCCGGGAAGCGGTCGAGACAACCGACTCGGGCCTGCAGTACGAGGTGCTGGAAGCCGGTGACGGCGCCAGCCCCGGGCCGACCTCCCATGTGGAAGTCCACTACGAGGGCACGCTGGTCGACGGCACCGTGTTCGACAGCTCCTTCGATCGCAACGAGCCGGTCAGCTTTCGGGTCGACCAGGTCATCGAAGGCTGGCAGGAAGCGCTGCAACTCATGAGCGTCGGCGACACCTGGATGCTCTTCATTCCCCCCGAGCTCGCCTATGGCGCCCAGGGACAGGGACCCATCGGACCCAACGAGACGCTGATCTTCCAGGTCGAACTGCTCGATGTGATGGATTGATAGCCCACCCATGAGAGCCTTCCCCCCACTTCTCGCCGGCCTGCTCTTTTCGGCCGGCGCCCTGGCCAATGACACTCTGTCGGAACTGCCACGACTCGGGACGTCGCCCGACGCGATCAGCGTCATCGGAATGTCGTCGGGCGGCTATATGGCCACCCAGCTCGCCGTGGCCTGGCCGGAGCGTTTCTCGGGCCTGGGAGTGCTTGCCGCCGGCCCGTGGAGCTGCGCCCAGGGCGGCCTCGGGCGTGCCCTGGGCCAGTGCATGTCAACCCGGCGAGGTCCTCCGGACCTCGCCGCCCTGAATCTGAAGCTGCGCGATTACCAGGCACGCGAGCTGGTCGGTGATGCCGACGAGCTGGCCGAGCTGCGTGCCTATGTCTGGCACGGCGAAGCCGACAACGTCGTCGATTCCTCCCTGGGAGAAGCCCTGGCCGAGCAGCTGGCCGGCTGGCTGGCCAATGCCGGAGATCAACTGAAGGTGCACCTCGCGCCGGACGCCGGCCACGGCTGGCCCATCCGCTCCGACGAGCAGATTCCGCCCAGTTGGCTGGCCGAGTGTCGCGGTGGTGGCGGAACACACCTGCTGGCATGCGGTACGGATATCGCCGGCGAGGCACTGGCCTGGCTGCATGGGGAGCTTGCCCCGCCGCAAGAGGTCGATATGACACAGCTGCTGCCATTCGATCAGGAGGACTATGCGGTGCGCGGAATGGGCGACGTGGGCTATGCCCTGGTACCCGAGGCGTGCAAGGCAGGTGGCTGTGATCTGACACTCGCCCTGCATGGCTGCGGGATGGACAGCAAGCAAATCGGCGAGGCCTTCGTACGCCACAGCGGGCTCAACGAATGGGCCGTGGCCAACCAGCGAGTCGTGCTCTACCCCCAGGCGGAAACCAGCCTAGCCAACCCCCAGGGCTGCTGGGACTGGTGGGGCTTTACCGAGAGCACTTGGCAGCTCGACCCTCTGCACGATACCCGGGAAGGAGTTCAGGTACGGGCGCTGATGGCCATGATTGACCGGCTGGAGGAGAGCCCGGCAGAGGACGAATGACCTCTTCACCCCAGGCCTCCCCGCCCAGAATGACTTACCCGCCCAGCTCACTCTCCAACGCGGAGCGCAGCGGGTGAGGCGTCGGCGAATAGAGCACTCGCTGCAGGATCTGGCCGTCACGGTCGACCAGGTAGAGCGAGGAACTGTGGTCGACGGTGTATTCCATCGCTGAATCCGGCGTTTCCACCCGCCGCCATACCACGTTATAACGCCCGGCCAGTTCCTCGAGCTGTTCCTCATTGCCGGCCACACCGATGAAATCATCGCCGAAAAAGCCCACGTACTCTTCCAGGCGCTCCAGCGTATCCCGCTCGGGGTCCACCGTGATCATCACCGGCACCACCCGCTGGCGCTGCTCGTCATCCAAACCCTGCATGACCTGACGAATCACGGCCATGCTCATGGGGCAGACGTCCGGGCAGTAGGTATAACCGAAGAAGAGGATGGCGACCTGGTCCTCATCCATCCGGGTCAACGAGAAGTCACCCTGGGTAGAGGGCATCTCTACCGGACCGCCCCGAGGACCGCCGTCATCCGCCGCCCTCTGCTGCTCGTACCAACCATAGCCACCCAGTGCCACGG
This sequence comes from Halomonas sp., assembly GCA_007129225.1. Lineage (GTDB taxonomy): Bacteria > Pseudomonadota > Gammaproteobacteria > Pseudomonadales > Halomonadaceae > Halomonas. The sequence continues at coordinate 1,237 of SKVX01000163.1, read as the reverse complement.
CCAGCACGACCACGACACCCAACACCTTCCAGATACCCTGTCGCTTCATGGCACACTTCGCTCCACAGTAAAACCGAACCGGCTACCCAGCCGGCCATCGGCGGTCTCCACCACGACCTGGGCAAGCCAGGGCATGGTTGCCTCGGTGCAGATCGGCACCTGGGCCACCCCCTCATAGCGCCCATTATCCTGCGCTTCGAGAGGGAATCGGTGCAAGCCCATATCCATATCGCGACCCACGAAGTCGACATGAACGGCAGTGGCCTCCACGCCCTCCAGCGTTACCGTCAGGGGCAGCAGCTCCAGTGCCCGAATCCCCCCAGGGGCATCGGCCGCCAGACTCAGGTACCGGGCGTCCCCCAGCATCACCTGGCAGGACGACCGATGAAACTCGCAGGGAGCCGCTGCGTCGTACCAGGCAATGCCGTGATCCCCCCGCACCAGATGAGAGACCAGGTACCACAAGGCCACCGCCAGTGCCAACAGGGTGGCCAGGATCATCAGGCGGAGTCCGGGAAAGCGGGTATCACTTGGGTCTGGATGAGTGGATGAGCTCATGATGGCGAAAGCAGCACTCCAATGAGAGGCGACAGAGGGGTAAGCTTAACAGCATTTGCCGGGCATCGACCGTGGATGGATGTCGCAGGGCAGCGGCTTTTCAAGGGTTGAAAGGAGTTCGAATGGAAGGTGTGGCGCAGGCATTAGGGCCGCTGTTTCTGCTGATACTGCTGGGCGCCGTGCTGGGCTGGCGTCGCCTGCCCGGCGACGATTTCTGGCCCGCCATGGAGCGGCTGATCTACTTTCTGCTGTTTCCCGCCATGCTGGTGGCCACCCTGGCAACCGCCGATGTCGGCCAGGTACCCGTCATCCGCCTGGCTCTGGCACTGCTCGGCGCCATGCTGCTCTTCGCCGCCCTGCTGTGGGCCATTCGGCCGAAGCTGGGGCTCGAATCGGCGGCCTTCACCTCGGTGTTTCAGGGCGCGCTGCGCTTCAACACCTACGTGGGGGTTGCCGGAGCGGCGGCACTGCACGGCTCTGCAGGTGCCACCGTGGCGGCGGTAGCCGTGGCCCTGATGGTGCCAGTGGTCAACGTACTCTGCGTGGCGAGCTTCATTGCCGCCGGCACGCTGGGGCCCTCCAGCCTGGGCAAGAGCCTGCTGGCACTGGTGCGCAACCCGCTGATTCTCGCCTGCCTGATCGGTATCGCCCTGAACCTGACCGGCATCGGACTGCCCGG
>SKVX01000117.1 GCA_007129225.1 Halomonas sp. | reverse complement strand
CCATGATGGCCAGCGCAATGTTGAAGGTGAACAGCATGTCCAGCGCAAAGGGTGGCAGTGGCAGGATCATCATGGCCAGGATCATGAGGATCAGGATCGGCCCTGCCAGCAGCTTCATACGCACGTCGCCCATCCATTCACGGCGACCGATAAAATGACTAAGGGATTTCATTCGCGCCCCCCGGTCGGCTCATTGCGCTGTGATGCATGTCGATCAGCCTCGTCGTTGTCACCGGGTACGGCCAGCTCGGGCGGTATGGGTAGATCCTCAGGCGTAGGTGGCACGTCTCCCCCCTCAAGTGACACATGCTTGAGACGAAAGGCCCAGGCCAGCACCTCCGCCACGGCGGTATACAGATTCAGCGGAATCTCCCTGTCTAGATCCACGTGATGATACAGGGCCCGGGCCAGCGGCGGAGCCTCGAGCAGTGGCACACCGGCCTCCTGACCCACTTCACGGATACGCGCCGCCACCATGTCGGCTCCCTTGGCCACGACCCGGGGTGCGCCCATCTGCTTCTCGTCGTACTGCAACGCCACTGCATAGTGCGTGGGATTGGTGATGATGACGTCCGCCTCGGGCACCTTGCTCATCATCCGACCGCGTGCCATCGCCTGCTGCTGGGAGCGGATACGCGCCTTGACGTGCGGGTCGCCCTCGGACTCCTTGTGCTCACGCTTGACCTCCTCCTTGGACATGCGCAGCTTCTTGGCATGGCTATACAGCTGATAGGGCACGTCGATCAGGATGACCACCAGCAGGGTCAACACCATCAGCCCACAGGCCTGGGCCGCCATCATCAAGGCGCGTGCCAGGGCCTGGGTCGTTGGCTGATCGAGCAGCGAGAGGTACTCCCCACGATTGAAGTAAAGGTATGCCATCCCGACACCGCCGATCAGCGTTGACTTGGCAATCGCCTTGAACAGCTCGACCAGGGCCTGCACGCCGAACATCCGCTTCAAGCCCTTGAACAGGTTCAGCTTCGACAGCTGGGGCTTGAGCGACTTGGCGGATATCAGCCAGCCACCCAGCATTGCCGGCGCCACCAGGGCGATCAAGCACAGCAGCAGGAAGAGTGGCAGCATCGTCCATAGCGTTCGCTGTCCCAGATTCAGCACGTTGACCAGCATGGGGCCGGTTTCGAAGGCCTGCTTACGCTCGAAAAGGAAGGCCTGCTCCATCACCAGACCCAACTGGTCATAGAGCATGGCGCCCATGGACCACATGCCCACCACGCCGCCCAGCAACAGCATGAACGTGGTCAATTCGCGGGATCGGGCAACCTGCCCCTCCTCGCGCGACTTCTCGAGTCGGCGAGGCGTGGCCTCTTCGGTCTTTTCCTGATCACTGCTCTGCTCAGCCATGGCGTCCGGACAATCGTGTGCACGCTGGCCATTGTGGGGGCTTCAGGGGATGGGTAATACGCCAAAAAGCGCCGATGATCGTGGCCTTATCGACCATGACCTCCGGCGCAGAAGCGTTATCGGAGAAAAATATACCTGATTACTCACCTTGATCAGCCATCGGGCCAATCTTGACTGGAGACCGCAGACCTCCCGGCGGTGTTGCCGGTATTCGCGACGACAACCCACCTTTCGGCCTCCGCCAAGGCGCCTATCGGCGCCAGTCGCGATGGAAACCAGCGCTCCAACAGCTGCTTTTTCTACCGACGGTGCCACGACGCTGTTGGAGTAGCTTCAGCTCACGACTGGAGGCCGCAGGCCTCCCGGCGGTGTTGCCTGGCGCTGGCGATCATTGCCAACGTCGCGGCCTCCGCCAAGGCGCCTATAGGCGCCAGTCGCGATGGAAACCAGCGCTCCAACAGCGAATCTCTCCACCAACGCGCCTGCTGAGTCGTAATCATAAAAATATAAGCTGGTGGAGGCTAGAACCCCAGCTGATCGAGCAGGTCGTCGACCTGATCCTGGTCGGTGACGATATCAGCACTCGGTTTTATCTGGGGACCATTGAGCAGGCTCTCCTCACGCTTGCGATCGTTCTCCCACTGATCGTTGGCCTTCTGCTGCATGGTCTCCCGTGCCATGTTCTCGGGAACGGCGTCGATGAGCACCTGCACCAGCTGGTGCTCGATCTCGCGAATCACGTCCATCATCTTCTTGATGACCTGGCCCGTCAGATCCTGGAAGTCCTGGGCCATCATGATCTCGAGCAGCTCCTTCTGGGTTGCCTGGGTCTTGCCAGGCACGCCGGACAGGTAGGAGCGGGTCTCGTTGACCAGTTCGCGCGCCTCGTCGAGCTCCTTGGGCTCGGCAAACCACTCCGCCCAGCGCTTGTCCAGCGCCTCGGCTTCATCGCTGAGCGAGTCCTGGATTGGTTGCGCCCTGTCGATGGCATTCAGCGCCCGCTCGGCGGCCTGCTCGGTCATGGTCGCTACATAGCTGAGTCGGTCCCGGGCGTCGGGTATGGCTTCCGCCGCCTTCTCGATCTCCTTGTCCAGGCCCAGCTCGCGCATGCTCTCTCTGAGCATGCGCGTCAGTTGACCAATACGCTGCACCAGGTCTTCACCCGCAGCGCTGGACGGCTGCGCCTCGCCGGGCTGCTCGTTTGCGCTCATCTTGTCATCTCCTTCGCCAGGTCACTGCCCCCGGCAATCACTTGCCCATTTTCTCGAATATCTTGTTGAGTTTTTCTTCCAGTGTTGCGGCCGTGAAGGGCTTGACCACATAGCCACTGGCACCTGCCTGGGCAGCGGCGATGATATTCTCCTTCTTGGCTTCGGCAGTGACCATCAGTACCGGCAGTTCCTTGAGCCCGTCGTCGGCACGAATCTGCTTGAGCATCTCCAGGCCGTCGAGATTGGGCATGTTCCAGTCGGACACCACGAACTCAAAGCCACCCGAACGGAGTTTGCTCAATGCCTCCTGGCCATCCTCGGCCTCCTCGACATTGGTGTAGCCCAGTTCCTTGAGCAGGCTCCGAACGATCCGGCGCATGGTCGGGAAGTCATCGACCACCAGAAAGCTCATGTTCTTGTCAGCCATCGGGATTCCTCATTCATGTCATGCAGTAGTTGACGCTCGGCGGGCCTCTCCGCCGTCGTAGTTCAGAACTCTTCCCACTCGCCCTCGGCCACAGGCTCGTTGCGCGTCTTGCGCTGCGGCTTGGGGTCCACCTCGGCGACCTGGCGCTGCGCAGGTTGGCCCAGTGCCGGCATGCCGGTTCGGGCCGCCATGTCGGGACGACTCTGTGACGTATCGGCCTTGGCGTTGGCCGGCGCCTGTCGGGAGGTGTCGCGAGCATCACCGGCCAGGCGGAACACCGCCACGGCCTGCTCCAGGCGACTGGCCTGCTCTTCCAGGGAGGAAGCCGCCACGGTGGCCTGCTGAACCAGCGACGCGTTCTGCTGGGTCACCTGATCCATCTGTCCCACCGCCTGACTGACCTGCTCGAT
>SKVX01000049.1 GCA_007129225.1 Halomonas sp. | reverse complement strand
GCCATAGGCGATGTTGTCGCGGATCGAGCCTTCGAAGAGATAGACGTCCTGGCTGACCAGGCCGATGGACTGGCGCAGCGAGTTGAGGCTAACCTCGCCGATCGGCTGGCCGTCGATACAGACCCGGCCGGCCTCGGGATCGTAGAAACGCAGCAGCAGCTTGATCAGCGTCGACTTGCCCGAGCCCGTGGCACCGACCAGGGCCAGGGTATTCCCGGCGAGTACCCGGAGGCTGACGCCATCGACGCCCACACCGCTCGAGGCATAGTGAAAGCTCACCGCCTCGAAGCTCACCTCGCCGCGCACCGGTGCCGCCAACGGCTTGCCTTCGTTGTCCTTCACGGTGATGGGCACCGCCAGCAGGTCGAGGATGCGCCGGGTGCTGGCCATGGCGCGCTCGAACAGGTCGATCACCTCAGCCAGGCCAGTCAACGGCCACAGCAGGCGCTGGGTGAGAAACACCAGCACGCCGTAGGCGCCCACGTTCAGGTCGCCACGCAGCGCCAGCATGCCGCCCACGGTGAAGGTGGCCAGGAAGCCGGCCAGGATCGCCATGCGGATCACCGGTATGAACGCCGAGCTGACCCGGATCGCACGCCGGTTGGCCTCTACGTAGGCCTCGCTGGTGGCACGCAGCCGCGCCGCCTCGCGATCCTCGCTGGTGAAGCTCTTGATGGTGGCGATGCCGGAAAGATTGTTGGAGAGACGGCTGGCCAGGTCGCCGACCTTCTCACGCACGTCGGCATAGAGCGGCCCAGCCTTGCGCTGGAAGAAGAAGGCGCCCCAGATGATCATCGGGATCGGCGTGAAGGCCAGCAGGGCGATCAGCGGCGAGATGACGAAGAACACCGCCCCCACCGCCACCACGGTGACGCCGACCTGGATCAGCGAGTTGGCGCCGCCGTCGAGGAAGCGCTCCAGTTGGTTGACGTCGTCGTTCATGGTCGCCACCAGCTGCCCCGAGCTTTTCGACTCGAAGAAGGCCATGTCGAGGCGCTGGGCGTGCTCGTAGGTGTCCAGGCGCATGTCGGCCTGCAACCGCTGGGCCAGGTTGCGCCACAGGATCTTGTAGAGGTACTCGAAGATCGACTCGCCGGCCCAGATGAAGAAGGTGAGCACGGCCAGCATCAGGATCTGCTCCTGGGGCGTGGTGAAGCCGAGCCGGGCGACGAAGCTGCGCTCCTGGTTGACCACCACGTCGATGGCCACCCCGATGAGGATCTCGGGGGCGATATCGAAGATCTTGTTGATGATCGAACAGGTCGTGGCGGCAATGATGCGGCGGCGATAGCCACGCGCATAGCGCAGCAGGCGCACCAGGGCCTGGAAGCTGTTGGCTGAAGAGGACATGAGTACCCATCCGACGGTGGCGATGGCCAGAGTGTAGCGCGTTTAGCGGCCTAACGGTTTGCGTGGCAGGACCGATACCTCGACAATAGGCACGTAAAAAGACCCTTCCGCGAACAGTCACTCAACAGGACACCTGCATGGTTGCCGAACTCTTTGCCGTCATGGCGCCGGTATTGGCCGGTGCCGGGCTCGGCTTCACCTGGATTCGCCTGGGCCACCCCTACCCCGTGGATTTCGTCACACGCCTGGTCTTCAATATCGGCACGCCCGCGCTGGTGCTGGCCTCGCTTTCCGGGGCGGACATCGATGCCGGCAGCTTCGGGCGCACCATGCTGGCCGCCGCCCTGGTGATCATCACGATGGCGGGCATGGCCTTCGTTCTGGCCAAGCTACTGCGGCGCGACTGGCGGGTCCTGCTGGCACCCACCATGTACCCCAACACCGGCAACATGGGGCTTCCGGTGGTGCTCTACGCCTTCGGCAGCGCCGGCTTCGTGTTCGGCATCACGATCATGGTCACGGTCTCGCTGTTCCAGTTCACCATCGGCGCCATGATGGCCAGCCGTGGCAATCCGCTGCGCACCCTGGCCAAGACGCCGACCGTCTACGCCATCCTGATCGCCCTGGCCCTGCTGCTGACCGATACCGAACTGCCGCTGTGGCTGGATAACAGCGTCGACCTGATTTCCGGCTTTACCGTACCCTTGATGCTGATCACCCTGGGGGTCTCCCTGGCCAGCATCCAGGTCAAGGGATTGAAATCGGGAGTCGGCTTCAGCCTGCTGCGCATTCCCATCGCCGCGCTGGTGGCCTGGGGCATCGGCATGCTGGTCGGCCTGCCCCCCATGGCCCAGAGCATTCTCATCCTGCAGATGAGCATGCCGGTCGCCGTCTTCAATTACCTCTTTGCCCTGCGCGCCAACCGTGGCGCCGCCTACACGGCCAGCCTGGTGTTCTGCTCCACGCTGCTGTCGCTGTTCTACCTGCCGGTGCTGCTGGCGATTTTGATGTAGCCCGGGCATCAGCGCAGAAGCCCTCGAGGCGTCAGCTGATGATGCCTCGCTCGCGCAGCGCGTCGCACTGCGCCCCGTCGATGCCCAGCTGCGCCAGCACTTCGTCGGTATGCTGGGCAAACAGCGGCGCCGGGCGACGTATGGTGGGCGGCGTGCGAGAGAGCTTGCCGGGGAATCCGATGGTCTTCATCTTGCCGATGGTGGGATGCTCCATTTCCTGGACCATCCCCCTTGCCAGGTAGTGGGGGTCCTGAAGCGCCTCGGCGAAGTTGTTGATGGGGCCTGCGGGCACGCCGGCCTTGTCGCACGCTTCGAGCCAGTCATGCTTGGTGCGCGTCACGAAAATCTCTTCCAGCAGCGCTTCCAGCTCCTCCACGTTCTGCCCGCGCAGGTGATTGGTGGCGAAGCGCGACTCCTCGAGCAGGTCCGGGCGCTGGATCACTTCATGGCAGAGACGCTCCCAGGTACGCTGATTGGCACAGCCCAGCATGATGTAGCCATCCTGGACCTTGAGCGCCTGGTAAGGCGCCGACACCCGATGCCGCCAGCCGGTCGGCTCGGGAATGGTGCCTTCGCCGAAATAGGCGGCGGCTTCCCAGGCAAACCAGGGCAGCCCGCATTCGGCGATGGCAACATCCACCTGCTGCCCCTCCCCGGTCGTCATCTTGTGGATATAGGCGGCCAGGATCGAGTAGGTCGCGGTGATGCCGGCGCCAATGTCGTACACGGCGATCCCGGTCTTCAACGGGCGCCGCCCCGGCTCACCCGTCATCGACATCAACCCCGACATGCCTTGCGCCACCAGGTCGAACCCGCCCTTGTGGCTGGAGGGCCCCGTCTGGCCGTAACCCGAAATGGAGCAGTAGATGATGCCGGGGTTCAGGGCCTGGATCGTTTCGTAGTCGACCTTGAGGGACTTGGCCACCCCGGGGCGATAGTTCTCGACGATGACATCGGCCTCCTTCGCCAGTCGGTAGAATATCTCCCGCCCCTCGTCTTCCTTGAGGTTGATCGAGATGCTCTTCTTGTTGCGGTTTATCTGGGCGAAGCAGGTCGACT
>SKVX01000505.1 GCA_007129225.1 Halomonas sp. | reverse complement strand
TTGATGCAGACGTCGAGCCCCTTGCCCTGTCGCTCGATTCGCGCAAACGCCTTCGCGATACTCTCGGGGTCGGCCAGGTCGCAGGCAACGAACGATGCGCGCTCGCCCCGGGCTGTCAGCGTGCTCGCCACGCTCTCCCGGCGCTCCTCCCTGTCGAGCAGGAAGACGCGATCCCCGGCGTCGAACATTGCCTCACAGATGGCAGAGCCGATTCCACCGGCCGCACCGATTACCGCCGCAATACGCATACGCTTTCCTTCGATGGCCATATTCGGGTGGTCAAGGCTGAAAAAATCGGCATTATAGACCTTTGCTGGACATTCTTTGATAACAACCGACATCGCTCAGCGATGCTCGACTCTCCAAGGGAGACACATATGCGTCAGTTTACGCCCTCTTTCACTCGTACCCTGCTGGCCTCGGCGACTGCCGTGCTGATGGGTGCTGCAGCCTTCTCCGCCCAGGCGGAAACCCGTGTGACCTACAAGTCCGCCTCCGCCGGCACCGCCTACTACCAGATGGGTGTGGAACTCTCGGAGGCGATCCGCAAGGGTACCGACGGCGATGTCCAGCTCACGCTGGAGGAGAGTCAAGGCTCGGTGCAGAACGTGATGGAAGTGATGGCTCGCCAGGGCAACTACGTCTTCACCACCCCCCCGGGGCTGGTGGAGAGCGCCATGGCCGGCGAGGGGCCCTTCGCCGAGCGGCAGAGCCCCCGTTTCCAGGAGATTCGCGGACTGTTCCCGATTCCGGCGATCACCATGCACTTCGTTGCGGCCGGTGGCGAGGGGGTCATCGGGCTTGAGGACCTGGAAGACAAGCATATCCTGATCGGGCGTGGCACCTTCGGCGCCCGCGAGGCCGAGCGTTACCTCGAGCTGTTCGACATGATGGACAAGGTGCGCGTGGCCAGCGCTGAGATCGGAAGTGGTCCCGATGCGCTGAAGAACGGACAGATCGATGCCTTTGTCACGGCAAGCTCCTTCCCCACTCCCAACGTGATCGAGACCGCGGCCAGCATGTCGATCAGCCTGGTCAGCCTGACCGACGAGCAGATCGAGCAGACCGGTGCGGCACGCCAGACCATTCCGGCCGGGACCTACTCCGGCGTGGATCAGGACGTCGAGACCACATCGCTGCCGGTCATCGCCTATACCACCACCGGCATGGATGACGACACTGCCTACACCCTGACCAGGACCTTCTGGGAGCGTCGCGATGCCATGGCTGAGGAGACGGCCTGGTGGGGCAGCATCACCCACGACATGGTCGGCAACATTGCCGGGTCGCTGCATCCGGGCGCGGTGCGCTACTACGATGAGGCCGGTATCGATATTCCCGACGAACTGCGCTAACCCCCTGTTGGGGCCAGTGCTCCTGGCCTGGCCCTGATCGAAAGGCACCCTCTCTATGTCGACATTCTCCTCTTCTCCGGCGGCCGACAAGGTCGCCGGAAGCACTCGGTCGCGGGTTCACCCGGTCTGGGTCTTGCTGGGCGGCGTCACGGTGGTCTTTCACCTTGGCTTGATCTTCTACGGCCTGACCCCGGCACTGGTGAGCCGGCCGATTCACATGGCGCTGGCGCTACCGTGGATCCTGATCTTCGCCGCTCGGACACCGTTCGAGCGCTGGAGCGGCTGGGTACTGACCGGGCTGGGTATCGCCGCCTGCGGCTATATCGCCTTCAACGAGGAGGCGCTGTCGCAGCAGTACGGCTTCATCGATACCCACCTGCAGATGGTCATCGGTGTTTTTCTTATCGGGCTAGCGTTGGAAGCGGCACGCCGCGCCATCGGCTGGCCGCTGCCCCTGGTGGCGGTGGCGGCACTGCTCTATGCGGTATTCGGCGCCCACATACCCGGCCAGTTCGGTCACCCGGGGCTGCCGATGCAGAGCTTCGTCGGGACCCTGACCATCGCCGAGGGCGGTCTCTGGGGCTCCCTCACGGGGGTCAGCGTCGGGGTGGTGGCGATCTTCGTCATCTTTGGTGCCGTACTCAATGCCGGTGAGGCGGGGCAGGGCTTCATGAACATGGCCAGCGCCTTTGCCGGGCGGTTGACCGGCGGTGCGGCCAAGGTGTCGGTGATCTCATCGGCCCTGATGGGATCGATCTCCGGCTCCGCCTCGGCCAACGTCGCCTCCACCGGGGCGATCACCATTCCCACCATGGTGCGCCTGGGCTACCCGCGCGCCCTGGCCGGCGGCGTGGAGGCGGTGGCCTCCTCGGGTGGGCAGATCATGCCGCCGCTGATGGGGGCGGGGGCCTTCGTCATGGTCGAGCTTACCGGGACCCCCTATACCCAGATCATGGCCGCGGCGATGCTGCCGGCGATTCTCTATTTCGCCACCGTCTGGGTGGGCATCAATGCCTACGCCACGCGCCATGACCTGAGCCCCATGGCCGAAAGCGACAGGCCCAGCGGCAAGGAGGTGCTGATCACCTCGCTGTTCTTCGCCGTGCCCTTCGTGATACTGCTCGAACGCATCTTTCTCGGTGGCTATACGCCCCAGTACGCGGCAAGCCTGGCCATCTTCGCCGGCATGCTCCTGCTGTTCTTCGATGTGACGCTCAGCTTCTCGCTGCGCGGCTTCGCCTCCCGAATGGCCGATGCCATGGTCACGGCAGGGCGTCAGGTGTCGGTGATCGGCGCGATCATCATCTGCGCCTCGCTGGTGATCGGCGTCCTCTCCATGACCGGGCTGGGGGTGAAGATTACCTCGGGCATCCTGTCCCTCTCCAACGAGATGCTGTGGCCGGCGCTGCTGCTTACTGCGCTCGCCTGCCTGGTGCTGGGCATGGAGGTGCCGACCACGGCCGCCTATGTGATCTGCGTCTCGGTGGCCGGGCCCGCGCTTATCGCCCTCGGTCTTGAGCCGCTGCTGGCGCACCTGTTCGTGTTCTGGTTCGCACTGCTTTCGACCATTACGCCACCCGTGTGTGGCGGGGTGTTCATTGCTGCAGGCATGGTGGGGGAAAACTGGCTCAAGGTGGCGATGAAAGCCATGGCGCTGGGCATCGGGCTCTATATCATCCCCCTGGCCATGGTGGCCAACCCGGATATCATCCGCCTGGCCTTCGATCCCGTCGCCGCGGTATTCGACATGGTTAAGATCGCCATCGGCCTGGGCGGTATCTCCTACGGCGTGATCGCTCGCCGAGCGTGGTGGCTGCGGGTACTGCTGGTCGTGGCGGGGGCACTGGTGATTTTTGCGGTGTAGGGCAATTCGGGTCGCTGTTGGAGCGCTCGGTTCGGCGTTCCGAGTTTCCATCGCGACTGGCGCCGTCAGGCGCCTTGGCAGAGGCCGCAATGGCAGTGGGTGTCGCCAGCGTTGGCAACACCGCCGGGAGGCCTTCGGCCTCCAATCGTTAGCTGAAGCTTCCTCCTACAGCGCTGTTTATGCCTGCCGTGGTATGCATAGCCGCTGT
>SKVX01000061.1 GCA_007129225.1 Halomonas sp. | reverse complement strand
TCCCGGGTATCGTCAATACCTTCATCTCGCTGTTCAAGGACACCACCCTGGTCATGATCATCGGGCTCTTCGACCTGCTGGGTATCGTTCAGGCGGCCCTGTCCGACTCCCGCTGGCTGGGTTTTGCCCTGGAGGGGTATGTCTTTGCCGCCTTCATGTTCTGGGTCTTCTGTTTCAGCATGTCGCGCTATAGCCAGTATCTCGAGCGGAAGCTGCATACCGGCCATAAAAGATAAGGATCGAAAACAATGAATGAACAGGCGACAACTCCCAAGGCCGGCACCGAGACACCCATGGTCGAGATGCGCGGCGTCAACAAGTGGTACGGCGACTTCCACGTGCTGCGCGATATCGATTTCGAGGTCAAGCGTGGCGAGCGTATCGTCATCTGCGGGCCCTCGGGCTCCGGCAAGTCGACGCTGATCCGCTGTATCAACCATCTGGAAGAGCATCAGCAGGGCGAGATCGTGGTTGGCGGCATCCCGCTGACCCAGGACATCAAGCGCATCGAGCAGATTCGTCGCAGCGTGGGCATGGTGTTCCAGCACTTCAATCTCTTCCCGCACCTGACGGTGCTGGAGAACTGCTGCCTCGCGCCCATGTGGGTGCAGAAGAAGCCGCGCCGTGAGGCCGAGGCGCTGGCCATGAGGTATCTCGAGCGGGTACAGATAGCCGAGCAGGCGCGCAAGTATCCCGGACAGCTCTCGGGTGGCCAGCAGCAGCGGGTCGCCATCGCCCGTTCGCTCTGCATGCACCCCGAGGTGATGCTGTTCGACGAGCCGACCTCGGCGCTGGATCCGGAGATGATCAAGGAAGTGCTCGACGTCATGGTCGAACTGGCCCGCGAAGGCATGACCATGCTCTGCGTGACCCACGAGATGGGTTTCGCCAAGACCGTGGCCGACCGGGTGATCTTCATGGATCAGGGGCAGATCATCGAGGAGAACGCTCCGGAGCCCTTCTTCAACAACCCCCAGTCAGAGCGAACCCAGCTGTTCCTCAGCCAGATTCTGGGTCACTGAGCCGTGCCGGGTTCCGCGCCTGCGGTGCCGGCCCGGCTAGATTGCCTCTCTCTACTTTGCTGCCAGTAGGCCACGACCCTGTTGCGGCCGCCGCCCTTGGCGGCATAGAGCGCCTGGTCCGCCTGAGCCATGGCCAGCGCCTGGCTATGGCTCAGGTCCTGGCCAACGGACAGCCCGGCGACACCGATGCTGATCGAGATGCCGACCTGATGGGATGGCGGCCTTGCCGGCAGACTCTCCAGCGGGAAGGGGGTATCGGCGATGCGACCCCGCAATCGTTCGGCCACCTGCATCACCTGTTGGTCGTTCAGGCCGCTGACCACTATGGCGAACTCCTCCCCGCCCAGGCGAGCCAGGCCATCCTCGGATCGTAGCTCCTTGTCCAGCCGTTCGGCCAGCAGCCTCAACAGTGCGTCTCCCGCCGGGTGACCGTAGGCGTCGTTGATCTGCTTGAAATGGTCGATATCCACCAGCAGCAGGTGGTGTGGCAGCAGCGGCTCCGGTACCCCGCCGAGGGTCTCGGCCAGATGTCGGGTAAGGCCTCGGCGGTTCAGCACACCGGTCAGCTCATCGTATTCCGCTGCAATCATGGCGCGCTCTTCGCCCTGCTTGCGCTGGCTGATGTCGATGACCAGTCCGGCCAGTGCCTCAAGCCGGCCCGAATCGTCACAGACCACCTCGGTGACGATTTCATGCCATCGAGTGTCACCGTTCTTGCTGATGAGACGCACATCGAGGCGCACATTCTTACTGGCATCGGCCAGGCAGGTGCGCAGCTGAGACCAGAAACAGAGTCTGTCTTCCCTCACGATATGGGCCAGCAACCGTCTTAGCGGCACCCGGGCGTATTGATCGGGGTAGCCAAGCGTGTTCAAGAGGGCGCGGGAACACCATGTCGAGCCGCTATGCGGATCGACCTCCCAGATGCCGCAGTCGGCCACCTGTTGGAACAGCTCGACCTGTCGGCGGCGGCTGGTGAGCTGATGGCGGTAGATGGCCGATGCAATGAGCTCGGCGGCGACGACCAGGGCTTGGAGTCCGGGGCCTTGCCACTCCAGGCGACGCTCGCAGTCATCGATGCCCAGCGTGCCCCACCACTGGCCATCGACCATGATGGGCACCGTGACCATGGACAGTATGCCCTGGCTTTCCAGGTTTTTGAGCAGTGAGCCGGAAGGCATTTCGGAAGTAATGAAACATTGGGATTCGCCGCGCTGTCGTTCGGCAACGATGCGCTGATAGGCCGGATCGTCGAAGAGTGTCGAGAAGAAGCGAAAACGTTTCTGGGTGAGCTGTCGATAGTGGGGTGCGGCTGCCCATTCGAAGACGTAGTCCTGGACCACGACCTCTTGCTGTAGCTCGAGAAGCTGAAATATCCAGACGCGGCTGGCACCGGATGCCCGGCCTAGCTCGGCCAGCAGCGCATCGACACCATCTCCCCAGAAGCGCGCACTGATCAGCCCTTGGCTGCCGCTGGCTAGGGCACCAAGCAGGCGAGCATCGTCGGGGAAGACCGGTACCGGCATGGCAGTGATCCATCCATCGGGCGGTAACCAATCATAACATGGGTTAACAATCGGATTGCGCTGATGGGCGGAAAGTCCACCAAAGTCGCAGCCGACAGCGACAGCGACAGCGACAGCGACAGCGACGTCGGCAAGGCAAGAGCGTTGGCGGAAGCCACCACCCTGGAGGCGGGTCGGTCAGGTGGGGGAACGGTTTGATTTCAAAGGCTTGGCGGGGCGTGTAATCCGGGCACTTCCCAGCACGCTGGCTTCCGTCTCCAGGTGACGTGCCTCGCTGGTCCAGGCGGCATCCTCGGCGTGTACCGCTGGCCGACGCTCGAACGAACGAGTCATGACATCGCCCGGCGCAAAGCCCGGCCGGCCGTTCAGGTGATGGGGCAGCAGGCACAGCTCGGCGAGCAGGCGCAGGGTGATGGCGCCCAGCAGCCAGAGACCGCTACCCAGTGCCAGGGCCGGCCAGGCCGTGATCCAGTCGGTTGCCGTCAGCCATGGCGTGCGCGGCATCAACCAGAGTGCGGCCGCGGTCAGCAGCCCGAGCTGAAGCATCAGGTGGCAGAAAACGAGGGTGCCGCGAGAGAGCGGACGGCGGGGAAACAGGAACTGTTGCATTGAGGGATCCTCCCGTAGCGTGCACATCACGGCACGATGATTCTCACCGGCCTCCATGCCGACAATGCAGAATCCTACCTCAGATGATGACCGGGCGCAGCCGTTGATGATGGCAATCGTGTCGGGCGGCTCATGACAGCACAGTCAGGCTGGCGGGAGCCAGCGGCTCGCGATCGCGATGCCGGCTCAGCGGCTGGCCCTCGAGCGCCGTCAGCAGTATCTGCAGCGGGTCGCCGTGACTGACCAGGAGCACCGTTTCCCCGCTCAGCGTGTGCTCCAGCGCCTCGATCACCGCTTGCATCCGGGCGGCGACGCTGGCGACGCTCTCAACCCCGTGCTCGACGTGCTCCGCGCTGCGTGCATCCAGTGCCCAGACCCGGGGGTAGCGGTCGTCAGCCTGGTCTTCGAAGTCGCCGAAGTGCCTCTCCCGAAGGCGAGGCTCGCGCTGCAGCGGCAGCCCGAAATGGGCCGCCACCCGGGCCGCGGTCTCGGTGGTACGCAGGAAATCCGAATGGAGAATCCGCGTGGGAGCTGGCCAGCGCCAGTCGGCAAGCAGGGCATCGAGCTGGGAGGCGCCCTGGGGGGAGAGGCCGAAGGCCGACAGGCCGCGCTCCGGGGTGCTGATGATGAGCCCCCTGGCGTTGGCCTGGCTATGGCCGTGTCGCATCAGAAGGTAGCGGTTGCGGCGCTGAGACAAGGCGTTGAGGAATCCGTTTGACATACTATTGTCATACTACCTAGATTGATCTTTAGTTTCGATAATGATCATCACGCACGCTCGTATGTTCGATTTCGATCAGCCGCATGGGCGGCCAACGGGCGCCCAGCAACGACTGGCACGCTGCAATGAAAGCGTTATCGAACGTTCCAACAACAACGCACGCAAAGTGAGTCACGCCATGAAAGCACACCGCACCGCTAACAAGCACCCCCTTGCCACGCTGGCCATCTCCTCCCTGCTGCCACTGGCCATGCTCGTATCGGCTCAGGCCCACGCCGACTGCCCGCGCGGTGACCTGGATGAGCTTTACTGCGATGAAGACGGCAACATGGTCGCCGACCTGCCTTCCGACGAGTCCGAATGGGCCAATCCCGATACGTTGATCTTTGCCTACACCCCGGTGGAAGACCCGGCCATCTACTCCGATATCTGGCAGCCGTTCATCGACCACCTGGAAGAGGTGACCGAACGCAACGTGCGCTTCTTCGCCGTGCAGTCCAACTCGGCGCAGGTCGAGGCCATGCGCAGCGGGCGGCTGCATATTGCCGGCTTCTCCACCGGGCCGACGCCCTTTGCGGTGAACCTGGCCGGTGCGGTGCCTTTCGCGCTGATGGGCTCCGACGACGGCCAGTTCGGTTATACCTTGCAGGTCTATACCCATGTCGATTCGGGCATCGACAGCATGGAAGACCTCCAGGGCAAGCGGGTGGCGCATACTTCGCCCACCTCCAACTCCGGCAACCTGGCGCCCCGCGCCCTGTTCCCTGAGCTCGGTATCGTCCCCGACGAGGACTACGAAGTGGTCTACTCCGGCAGCCACGATCAGTCGATGCTTGGCGTGGTGGCGCGTGACTACGATGCCGCACCGGTGGCCTCCGAGGTGGTCGAGCGCATGGCCGCTCGCGGCCTTTATGACGAGGAGGACGTCAAGATCATCTACGAGTCGGACCGTTTCCCGACCACCTCCTACAACTACGCTCACAATCTGCACCCGGACCTCGTGGAGAAGATCGAGGAGGCCTTCTTCACCTTCGACTTCGCCGGCACCGCCCTGGGCGACGAGTTCGAGGGCGTCGAGAAATTCATTCCCATCAATTATCAGGAGCATTGGGAGGTGATCCGCACCATCCAGGCGGCCAACGACGTGCGCTATACCCGCGAAGACCTGGACCAGGAATAAGCCAGACAGTCGGGCTTCCTGTCCAAGCAAGGCATGAGCCCCCGGCCGTAGGCCGGGGGTCGATTTTCTGCATAGCGAGGTGGGTGAATGCTGGAGATCTCCAAGCTGGTCAAACGCTACGGCCATGACAAGCCGGTGCTGCAGGATCTGGATCTTGTGGTGGAGGGCAGCAGCGTGGTCTCCATCGTCGGTGCATCTGGAGCGGGCAAGAGCACCATGCTGCGCTGTATCAACCGACTGGTGGAACCGACCTCTGGCTCGATTCGGCTCAACGGCAACGAGCTGGTCAAGCTGAGAGGGGCTGCGCTTCGGCGGGCGCGGCGCAAGATTGGTATGGTGTTCCAGGGCTTTAACCTGATCGATCGCCTGACCGTGATGGAGAACGTGCTGGCCGGCCGGCTCGGCTACGTCAGCCTCTACCAGGCCATCTCGAGGCGTTACCCCAAGCAGGATATCGAGCGCGCCTTCACGCTCATGGAGCGGGTGGGTATCGCCCACTATGCCAACAAGCGTGCCGACGAGCTCTCCGGTGGCGAGCGCCAGCGAGTCGGCGTCGTGCGGGCCCTGATGCAGGAGCCCGAGATCCTGCTGGCCGACGAGCCGACGGCATCGCTAGACCCGCGCACCTCCGAACAGATCATGAAGCTGCTGCAGAGCCTGGCGAGCGAGCTGTCGCTGCCGGTGCTGATCAATATCCACAATGTCGCCCAGGCCAAGACCTACACCGAACGTATCGTCGGCCTGCGCCATGGCAACATGATCTTCGACGGCTCGCCGGCCGATTTCACCAAGGATGCACTGGACGCCATTTATGGCGGCATTGAAGCACCCGACGATGAGATCACCGAACCGCCCGGTGCCAACCCGAAACAGGGTGAACAGGGGGTCGCTCATGACCAAACCTGACGCCCCCGGAGCGACGCCCTTGCCCAGGACCTGGCGCAAGCCCTCCTTCATCGCCAACCCATTCCTTCGCTATGGCCTGTGGCTGGTGGTTCTGGCCTATCTGTTCTGGGCCTTCGGCAGCCTGCCCTTCAACTGGGAGCGTATCGCCGAGGGCTTGCCACGGGCGGCACGGATCTTCGGCAGCGGCTTCCCGCCCAGCTTCGAGCGGGGGGGCCTGCTGCTCACCGGTTTCAAGGAGAGCTTCCAGATTGCCATCCTGGCAACCCTGCTGGGGGTCGCGCTGTCGATTCCCTTCGCGGTGATGGCGGCGAGAAACATTGCGCCGCTGCCGGTCTACCTGTTCGGGCGGGCGGTGATCATCATCTCGCGCAGCTTCCACCCGGTCATCGTCGCCATCCTGTTCGTGGCAGCGGTGGGTTTTGGCCCCTTGGCGGGCGTGTTGACACTGACCCTCTACTCCATTGGCTTCGTCGGCAAGCTGCTGGCGGAGGAGATCGAGGAGATCGACTGGGGGCAGGTCGAGGCGATGAAGGCGACCGGGGCAGGGTATTTCTCGATTCTGATCTATGCTGTCTTCCCGCAGATATTGCCGCGCCAGGTTGGGCTTTCCATGTACCAGCTCGACAGTAACCTGCGTGCCTCGGCGGTGGTGGGGATCGTCGGCGCCGGCGGGATCGGCGGCACCCTGATGAACGCCTTCGGACGCTACGACTATGACTTCGCGTTCGCTATCCTGTTGATCATCATCGCGGTGATCCTGGTCAGCGAGGGCATCAGCGGCTGGGTGAGGAAGAAAATATGGTAGATCAAACCGACGTCCTCGCTGATCGCATCTGGCAGCGTTATGACCGCAAGGAGCGCCTGATCCGTTATGCCGTGCTGCTGGTGACCGTGATGCTGGTCTACTGGGCGGTTCGCGATATCGACATCTTCTGGCCCTGGGTGTGGGATGCGCCGAACCAGATCCAGAATCTGGGGGCACGCATGTGGCCGCCGGATCCGCGTCGGCTGGAACAGATCATAGGCGCCATGATCGAGACGGTGCATATCGCCACGCTGGCGACGATGCTGACAATCTTCATCGCCCTGCCGGTATCCTATATTGCCGCCCAGAACACCACGCCCAACCGCGCCTGCCTTTGGCTGGGGCGCTTCATCCTGGTCTCCAGCCGTTCGGTGAACACCATTATCTGGGCGCTGCTCTTCGTGGCGATCTTCGGTCCCGGTGTGCTGGCGGGGATCCTGGCGATCATGTTCCGCTCCATCGGCTTCATCGGCAAGCTGATGGGCGAGGCGATCGAGGAGATCGACCGGCGCCCGGTGGAGGCGATGGAGGCCACCGGTGCCTCCAAGCTCAAGGTGATCGCGTATGCCGTCGTACCCCAGGTGATGCCGGCCTTCTTCGCCATCGTCATACTGCGCTGGGACATCAACATCCGCGAGTCCACGGTGCTGGGTCTGGTGGGTGCCGGTGGTATCGGGGTTCTTCTCCAGGGCTCCATCGACACCTTTGCCTGGCCCACCGTGGCCACCATCCTGATCGCCATTGTCATCCTGGTGCTGATTGGTGAAACCATTACCAGCATTCTGCGGCGGAAGGTGATCTAGGCGTGCGACGCGAGCGGTTTGACCCCGGGGGCCCGCCTTGCCATGTTGAAGGGGGAGGCGGGGCATCGCCCAAGGGGTGTCCTTCCGTCAATCCGTATGAAGGAGAGGCTATGACAACGTATATCGTGGTGGCCGATGCAGCACGGGCGCGCGTCTTTACACGCGACGCCCTCAAGTTGCAGGAGATGGAAAGTCTCGTGCACCCGGCAGGGAGGCTGCACGAGGGAGACCTGGTTACCGATAGTGGCGCCGACGTGCAGGAATCCAGAGGGCCCGGCTCACGCTCCTCTTATCGCGAGGGTGTCGCCTCCGAGCATGAAGACCAGCTCTTTGCCAAGCAGGTTGCCGAGCGGATCTACCGCGCTCGCGTCGAGAATCTCATGGACAAGCTCATTCTCGTGGCGCCCCCCAAGTTTCTCGGCCTACTGCGTGACGAGCTGGATGCACCCACCCGCAAGCTGGTCATTCATACGCTTGCCAAGGACCTGAGCAAGTCCGGATTGGAGAGCATTCAGCAAGCGGTCAGCGACATGCGCTGATCGCATACGGACGTTACGCCTCAAGAGTCGGGCGCTCTTGCCGATATCAAGGAAAGTAAAGCCGCGGTGTGATGCCGTCGTGCTTATCCTTCTTCAGCGAGAGCGCCCATGCACCTCAAATCGATCCGCCAGTATGTGGTCCTGCTGGCCGGCCCCTGCCTGCTGGCAGTGGTGGCGGCCTTGGTTGTCTACAGCCTGCTCTCCTCCTCTCGCACCCAGGTGATCGTCGAGACCCACACACGCGGTTTGCTCGAGGGGGCCATCGATGAGCGGCTGGCGGTGTTGGCGGGTGCCGAGGCGGGCCGGATTCAGCGCGAGCTGGAGCATGCCCTGACCCTGGCCACCCAGCTGGCCACTGCCAACGGATTGATGGGCCAGCGCGACGATAGCGGACGCATGGCCATCTCCATGAGCCGCCGGGAACTCTCCAACCTGGTGCGCCAGACCGTAGTCGAGAACCCCTCGCTGCTGGACGCCTTCATCGGCTGGGAACCCGACGCCTTTGGCCGGGATGCGCTGTACGCCGACCTGGGTGAGGCCGAGGGGTACGATGGCTCGGGCCGTTTCATGCCCTGGTGGTACCGCACCGACAGTGGCGCCGTCGAGGTGCTGCCGCTGGGCGAGACCATGGAGAGCGATACCCTGCTGGCCGGCGGGGTCCGTGAAGGCGAGTACTACCTGTGCCCGCGGGAGACCCTGGCGCCCTGCATCATCGATCCCGCACCCTACGATTTCGGCGGGGAGACCTTCATGGTGACTTCCTTCAACGTGCCGATCCTGGTCGGCGGTGAATTTCGCGGTGTGGCGGGCGTCGACCTGTCCCTGGACTTCATCCAGGAGCTGCTGGAAGTCGCCAGCGCCTCCCTCTATGACGGTGCCGGCGAGCTGGCGCTGATCGCCGGTCAGGGCGGACTCGCCGCCTATACCGCCGATGCCCAACGGCTGGGCATGCCGGCCGGCGACGCGCTGGGGGCCGATATCCTGGCATCGGCGGGCCAGGCTCGCGATGAGGGCGTCACGGCCAGCGTGTTCCGCAACGGCATGATCGAGCGCTACCAGCCGTTCACCATCGGCGGCAGCGAGACCCCATGGGTCTTGATGGTTCGCCTGCCGGAGCAGGCGGTGATGGGCGACCTGACAGCCCTTCAGGCGGTACTCGACGAGCAGCGCCGAACCGATACCCTGGGCATGAGCCTGGTGGGCTTGTTGCTGGCGGCCCTGGGCATCGTGGCGCTGTGGATAGTCGGCGGGCGGGTTTCCCGGCCGCTGCGTCTGCTCGCCGATCGCATGCGCGGGATCGCCACCGGCAACGGCGATCTGACCCAGCGGCTACCCGTCAAGGGGCGTGACGAGGGCGCCGAGCTGGCCACGCAGTTCAATGCCTTCGTCGACAAGGTGCATGATGTGCTGATCGATGTGCGTAACAGCAGCGAGTCGGTCCGTCTTGCGGCAAACGAGATTGCCATGGGGGGCGAGGACCTGTCCCGACGTACCGAGCAGGCGGCTGCCAGTCTCCAGCAGACCTCCGCTTCCATGGAGGAGATATCGAGCACCGTCGAACACACCTCCGCCTCGTCTCGGGAAGCCAATTCCCTGTCCAAGTCGGCAGCTCAGGTGGCCCAGCAGTCGGGCGAGGCGGTGGGCCAGGTGGTCAGCACCATGGAGGACATCAGCGACGCATCGCGGCAGATCGGCGACATCGTCAAGGTCATCGATGGCATCGCCTTCCAGACCAATCTGCTGGCGCTCAACGCCTCCGTCGAGGCGGCACGAGCCGGCGAGCATGGCCGCGGCTTTGCCGTGGTGGCCGGTGAGGTGCGCCAGCTGGCGACCCGCAGCGCCGAGGCATCGCGTGATATAAGAGGCCTGATCGAGACATCCGGCCAGCGGGTCGCCACCGGTACGCAACTGGTTGGGCAGGCCGGTGCGACGATGAATGAGCTGGTCGCCAGCGTTAACCGTGTGGCCAGCATGCTGGGCGAGATCAGCGTGGCGGCCAGTGAGCAGAGCGATGGCATCAGCCAGGTCAGCGTGGCCGTGGCGGACCTGGATCGCATGACCCAGCAGAATGCCGCCATGGTCGAGGAATCGACGACGGCCGCCGAGCGGCTGAGCGATGAGGCCGACCGGCTGGCCGGGGTTATCGGAGGCTTCAAGCTAAGGGAGTGACGGCGTCTGGACGGAAGGGATCAGGGCACCGGCGGCAGGTCGATCTGGTCGCTGCGCTGTAGCCCTTCCGTCATCTGGCGACATAACCGCAGGAATTCGCGCATCCCGGTGGCGAGATACTTGTGTCGATGCCAGATGAAGGCGAACTGACGGCTCAGGTCCAGCTCCGGCGTGGGGATCGGCACCAGGCTGCCGCGGCGAAAGGCGTCGCGCAGTGCCAGCTTCGAGACACAGCCGATGCCAAGTCCCGACTCCACCGCACGCTTGATCCCCTCGGTGTGCTCCAGCTCCAACAGGATATTGAAACGACCGCGCCGGTGGCGTGTGGCATGCTCCAGCGTCAGCCGGGTACCGGAGCCCTGCTCGCGCATGATCCAGTCGGCGCGCAGCAGCTTGTCCATGTCCACCTCACCGACGTTGGCCAGCGGATGCCGCGGTGAGCAGAAGACGGCCAGCTCGTCCTCCACCCAGGGCTGCATCACCACGTCCTCATGCTGGCAATCGCCCTCGATCAGACCCAGATCAAGTTCGTGATGCACGATACGCTCGATAATGGCACTGGTATTGCGCACCTGCAGCCGTACCCGGCTATCGGGATGGCGCTGCATGAAATCACTGATCAACAGCGTTGCCAGGTAGTTGCCGATCGTCAGCGTGGCTCCCACGTCCAGCGAACCGACGCCGCGCTGGCCACGCAGCAGTTCCTCGATTTCCTCGGCGCGGTCGAGCAGGGCCACCGCCTTGGGCAGCAGCTGGAAGCCCAGCGCATTGAGCTTCAGGCGCTTGCCGATACGGTCGAGCAGCTGGCAATCGAACTGCCGCTCGAGCTCCGAGAGGGCGGTGCTCGCCGCCGACTGCGACAGCGACAGTACCCTGGCGGCGTGAGAGACACTCTCGTGCTGGGCGACGGCGACGAACACTTCCAGTTGGCGCAGGGTGTAGCGCATGACAGCTCTCCCGGTAGTCGTTATTTATATTATAGATATGCTTTATTCAAACTACCCATTTCACAGATATGAAGCGAGCGCTTAGAATTACCATCAAAGCTAAAGCGGCGACGTTATTCGCCAATGGAATATCAAGGAGCCGGTCGTGAGCAAGTTTGCCCTGGAAGAGGTCCTCAGCGTCCACCACTGGAACGACACCCTGTTCAGTTTCCGCACTACTCGGGAGCGCAGCCTGCGCTTCAAGAACGGCCAGTTCGTGATGATCGGCCTGGAAGTGAACGGCAAGCCGCTGATGCGGGCCTACTCCATCGCCAGCCCCAACTACGAGGATCACCTCGAGTTCTTCAGTATCAAGGTTCCCGATGGTCCGCTGACGTCACGGCTGCAGCATCTCAAGGTGGGCGATCAAATCATGGTCAGCCGCAAGCCGACCGGCACGCTGGTAACCGACGACCTGCTTCCAGGGCGCAATCTCTACCTGCTCTCCACCGGTACCGGCTTGGCACCGTTCATGAGCCTGATCCAGGACCCCGAGGTCTACGAGCGCTACGAGAAGATCGTGCTGGTGCACGGCGTGCGCAGTGTCAGTGAACTCGCCTATGCCGACTTCATCCAGAAGGAACTGCCGGCTCACGAGTACCTGGGCGAGGAGATCAGCGAGAAACTGGTCTACTACCCCACCGTGACCCGTGAGGAATTCCATACCATGGGGCGCCTGACCGACCATATCCGCAGCGGCAAGCTGGCCGAGGATACCGGCCTTCCCCAGCTGGATCCCAAGCAGGATCGCGCCATGATCTGCGGCAGCCCGGCGATGCTCGACGAGACCAGTGCCCTGCTCGACGACCTGGGCTTCAATATCTCGCCGCGCATGGGCGAGCCCGGTGACTACGTGATCGAGCGCGCCTTCGTCGAGAAGTAAATCCCGCCACTGACGGACAAGCCACCTGTGCAGGCAGGTGGTTTTTTTGGTTCTTCACATTTTGGCGTGAACCTGCTCTGCATAGGCTCCATTGCGGAAGGGGGCGCGACGACAGCGGCGTGGCACCGTTGGTGGAGAGAGCAGCTGTTGGAGCGCTCGGTTCGGCGCTCCGAGTTTCCATCGCGATTGGCGCCGATAGGCGCCTCGGCGGAGGCCGCCGTCACGGCGATAACTGCAACATTTCCAACTCCGCCGGGAGGCTTGCAGCCTCCAGTCGCGATCTGAAGATGCTCCAACAGCGCGGCCATGACTTCCCTTGCCGTTTCTCGCCAGTCTGCGATGAACCGTTTTCTCTGGCCGCCTGCGGCTGTTTCGGCGCCGCCAATCGTGTCCTACTACACTGCATCCTTGCCGGTTTCGCCGGTGCGGATGCGAATCACCTGTTCCAGC
>SKVX01000489.1 GCA_007129225.1 Halomonas sp. | reverse complement strand
TGGTGGTCCCCAGGTCAATACCGATGATGCGTCCCATAGGAAATCCTCGAAAAGTCGTTGCTTGAATTCGTCTCTGCGGCGCTTGCCGCGGGGTTGTCGTCTATCTGGGGGGCAGTGTCTGGTATTTCAAGTCCTGCCCCCGTTTCCGATGCGCTAACTCAACCGGCGGCCTGACTGACCACCACCATGGCCGGGCGCACCAGGCGGCCGTTGAGCAGGTAGCCCTTCTGCATCACTTCCATCACGCTGTTGGGCTCGAGCTCGGGGTTGGGCACCATGGCCATGGCCTCGTGATACTGCGGATCGAAGGGCTCACCCTGCGGGTCGATCGACTCGACGCCGAACTTGCCCAGCACGTCGTGCTGCATCTTCAGCGTCATGGCCACCCCCTCGCGGTGGGCCTCGCTGGCGTCCTCGCCCATGGCCTCCAGCGCCTTCTCCAGGCTGTCGACCACCGGCAGCAGCTCCTTGACGAAGCGCTCGAGTGCGAACTTGCGCGCCTTCTCGGTCTCCTGCTCGGCGCGCCGGCGCACGTTCTGCGCCTCGGCTGCCGTGCGCAATACCTGGTCCTTCGCTTCGGCCAGGCTCTGCTCCAGCTCCTCGACCTGGGCGGCCAGCATCTCGGCCTCGGGGTTGTCGCCCACTTTGGCCGGCTCGACCAGGGCCTCGGCCTCGTCGGCCGACTCGATGGCGGCATCTTCCAGCTCGCCTTCCACCGGCTGCTGCAGGGGCTCGGCCTCTTCTTCGCGCCTTGCCAGTTCGTCGTCCAGCGGGGTCTGGGATTCTTTAGCCATGAACATCTCCTGAAACGGTGTATCGGCCCCGCGGGCCGAACAGGATTCGGGTTGGCGATAGCATCGCAATCTGCCGCCTATATGGGGGCCATGGACAAAATCTCAAGATAAAACACCCAAGGAATTGACGCGTGCATTGAGAGAGGCGGTATTCTACTGTATAAAAACTCATTAAATGTGTATGGATATCCAGCCTATCGCTCAGGCCGGCTGTCGAGACGTGCTGACGCGAAGTGCTATCGACAGCCAAGGCGAACGAGAGCCAAGGCGAACGAGAGCCAAGGCGAACGAGAGCCAAGGCGAACGAGAGCCAAGGCGAACGAGAGCCAAGGCACCGGGAGGAAAGATGCTGACCCAGCTTGCTATTCGTGACTACGCCATCGTCGAAAGCCTTGACCTGGAGCTTGCCGGCGGCATGACCGCCATTACCGGCGAGACCGGGGCCGGGAAGTCGATCCTGCTCGGTGCCCTGGGGCTGTGCCTGGGCGAACGCGCCGATGCCGGCAGCATTCGTCACGGCTGCGAGCGTGCCGACCTCAGCGCCCGCTTCGATATCGCCGCACTGCCGGCCGCCCGCGCCTGGCTCACGGAGCGCGAACTGCCCGCCGACGACTGCCTGCTTCGCCGCGTGGTGACCGCAGCCGGCCGCTCCAAAGCATGGATCAACGGTCAGCCGGCGACCATCGCCGACCTCAAGGCGCTGGGCGAGCATCTGGTGGAAATCCACGGCCAGCACGCCCATCAGGCACTGCTGAGCGAGGAAACCCACCTGCGCCTGCTCGACGACTTCGCCGGCCAGCGCTCGGAAGTGGCCGAACTGACCGAGACCTTCCGCAGCTGGCAGGCTACCCGCCGACGGCTCAAGCGACTGGCCGAAAGCGGCGACGAAGTACAGGCACGGCGCCAACTGCTGCGCTACCAGGTCGAGGAGCTGGAGAGCCTGGCTTTGGGGGATGACGAGCTGGCGAGCCTGGAACGCGAACAGGAGCAGCTCGCCCATGCCGAGGAGACCCTGCGCGAGGCCCAGTTCGCCGCCGACTGTTGCGACAGCGACGAGGGCGGCGCGCTATCGCTGCTGCATCAGGCAACCAGCCGCCTCAGCGTGCTGCCGGGGCATGCCCAGGGGGGGCTGGCCGAGGCGCTTGGCATGCTGGGCGAGGCACGCATCCAGATCGAGGAGGCGGCGCGAGAGCTGCACCGCTTCGTCGATACCACGGAGCTGGACCCCGAACAGCTGGCCTGGGTGGAATCGCGGCTGAGCGAAGTCCACCGTATCGCACGCAAGCATCACGTCATGCCCGAAGAACTGCCCTCCCTGCACCGGCGGCTGCAGGCCGAGCTGGAGAGCCTCGAAGGCGGCGAGCACGACCTGGAAGCACTGCGCGCCGAGGTGGAGGCCCTGCGAGATACCTGGCGCCAGCAAGCCCGCAGCGTCAGCGAGGCGAGACAGAAGGCGGCTACCCGGTTCGGCAAGGCGGTACAGGAGCAACTGGCCTTCCTGGCCATGGGCAAGGCGCGCTTCGAGGTTGAAGTGGCCCCCCGCGAGGTGCCTGCCGCCGATGGCCTGGAAGGCATTCGCTTCCTGATCAGCGCCAATCCCGGCCAGCCGCCTCGCCCGCTCTCCAAGGTGGCCTCCGGCGGTGAGCTGTCGCGCATCAGCCTGGCGATCCAGGTGGTGGCGGCACGCCACTCGACCATTCCCAGCCTGATCTTCGACGAGGTGGATGTCGGCGTCTCGGGCGCCACCGCCGAGATCGTCGGCCAGCTGCTGCGGCGGCTCGGCACCGGCGGACAGGTCATGACCGTGACCCACCTGCCCCAGGTGGCGGCTCAGGCCCACCACCACCTGCATATCGAAAAACAGGCCAAGCGCAATACCACCCAGACACGCATGGCGCTACTCGACGAGGCCGGGCGCGTCAGCGAACTGGCGCGCATGCTGGGCGGCGTGAACCTCTCCGACCGCACCCTGGCCCATGCCCGGGAGATGCTCGACGCCAGCCAGCAGAATGCACACCACTGAGCGTTATTCTCTGGGCACTATCCGCTAAGCACGATCCACCGTGACAGACGAAAGCCCACCGTCATAAACGACAGCGACCCCGCACCTTGCGGAGCGGGGTCGCTATCAAGCGCGCCAAAGCGGCCAGGCTATGCGGGACACTGGCGGGCCTTGTCGGCGGGTCAGACGGCGCCGCGAGGGCGCACGTAGAGCACCAGGGCGTGATCGACCAGTTCGAAGCCATGCTCTTCGGCGATCTCTTTCTGGCGGCGCTCGATGGTCTCGTCAAAGAACTCGATGATTTCGCCGCTATCCAGGCACACCATGTGATCATGGTGCTCTTCCTGGGAGATCTCGAACACGGCGTGGCCGCCATCGAAATTGTGGCGTACCACCAAGCCGGCCGACTCGAATTGGGTCAGCACTCGATAGACGGTGGCCAAACCCACATCCTCGCCGGCTTCAAGCAGTGACTTGTAGACATCCTCGGCGCTCAGATGGTGCTGACCCGTGGCATTCTCGAGGATCTGCAGGATCTTCACGCGGGGCAAGGTGACCTTGAGGCCCGCCTTGCGCAGTTCATGGTTCTGGTCGGCCATGTTCGCTCTTCGCAGTATCAGGTAGGGTCGGGTATGATCGACCGAATCCACGATAGTGAAGA
>SKVX01000079.1 GCA_007129225.1 Halomonas sp. | reverse complement strand
GCCCTCTATGTCCGCGCCGGCCATGATGGCACCGGCACACGCCGGGCGGTGGAAGGCATCGTCACCGGGCTGCGCTGGAAGTGGGTACAGGAGCCGCTGCTATTGCGTGGCGAGTGGCAGGATGCCTTCGTCGACCGGGTCGAGGAGCTGGGTCTCTATATGGCAGCGGGCCTCGACAATGGGGTGATATAAACCACCCTAAAATCCTACCTGCATGCCGCCATGGCTATGCTATATCTGAATAACCTCCCTCACTGCGGGAGAGAGGGCAGGAAGCCTCCAGCTTTCAGTGCGCTATTAAGCGGCGCTTGAGATTTTACAAGGAGTCCACAACAACCAAGACTTGCGTCGACCAGCCACCGTTGAGTCAACCGCTCCGGCCGACTCTCCAGTTTCGCATGCGATTCTGGAAAACGCCCCTGGCCGGCTCGCTCAACGGAGGTGAGTCATGAACACCTGTTGCCGCATGCTACCCGCATGCCTCTGTGCGCTGCTGCTTTCCTGGTCGGCCCCATCGAATAGCGACACAACCATCATCATCGGTACCGCCAGCCCTGCCGGGGTCTATCACCTGGCGGGGCGCGCCCTGTGCCGAACCGTCGACCTCCCCTGCCGGGCAGAGCCCAGCGATGGTTCCAGTGCCAATCTACATGCCGTACGCCGCGGCGAAGTCACCCTGGCACTGGTGCAGTCCGATCTCCACCACTATGCCACCACTGGCAGTGAGGGCTTCCGCGAGGTGGGCCCAGACGCCACTCTACGCTCGGTCTTCTCGCTGCACAGCGAACCCTTCACTCTGGTAGCGAGGCGTGACGCCGGCATCCGCCACCTCGAAGACCTGGCCGGCCGCTCGATCAATATCGGCAACCCTGGCTCCGGACAGCGCGGTACCATGATGAAGGTCATGGATGCCCGGGGCTGGAGCCGCAGCAGCTTCCGCCAGATCAATGACCTGCCCGCCGATCAGCAGGCCCTGGAGCTCTGCCATGGCAACATCGACGCCATGGTCTACACCGTCGGCCATCCCAACAGCTCGGTGGCCCAGGCGATACGGCTGTGCAACGCCGTCCTGGTGGACGTGGAGGGGGCCGCGATCGAACTGCTGATCACCGCCTACCCGTTCTTCACTCGTGCATCGATTCCCGGGGGGCTCTACTCCCCGGATCAGCCCGCAGTGCGAACCTTTGGGGTGCGCGCCACCCTGGTGGCCTCTTCCGAGACCGATCCGGAGATCATCTATCGCCTGGTAGCCAGCGTCTTCGACAACTTGCTGCGCTTCAAGGCCTACCACCCGGCCTTCGGGACCCTGACCGCAGCGTCGATGATCGAGGAGGGGCTCAGCGCCCCGCTGCACGAAGGCGCTCTGCGCTACTATCATGAACAGGGATGGATCATGCCGCGGGAAGACCAGCCCGGCCCGATCATGGTCGAGGACGTCCCCGGGGAGTTGCCCGAAGTGTCGAGCAGCAGCTGACTGCCTTGGCGCACCAACGACAACGGCACCCCCTGAGAGGTGCCGTTGTATCGTGCGAGTCGATGCTGCGCGGCTTACTTCACCCGTTCGAAAATCCTCGCCGCGCCCTGGCCCATGCCGATACACATGGTGGCCCGACACCGCTAATAAGTTAGTGGCAGGAGCCGCAGCACACACCAGGCTCCCCGTGCTTCGCCTGCTTTGCTGCGTCGGCGCTGCCACTTTCGCCTTCGCTGGCGTCCGTGTCTTGCGCTGTTGGCGCCTCAGGCTCGAATGTCTGAACGGCTTGCTTGTCTTTCGTCTTGTCTTGCTTGAAAAGGTTCTTGAGCCGCCCCATGGAGTGACCTCGCAGTGGATTTAATAAGGAGTATGCAGAATGCATCTTATTGATCATCCACCGGGTCGTCAACGCCGCAAACGAAAACGGCCCCGCACTTGAAAGCGCGGGGCCGACAGCTACGGCAAAAGGCTTACTTCAGCCGTTCAAATACCGTGGCAACGCCCTGACCCATGCCGATACACATGGTGGCCAGGCCCAGCGTGGTATCGCGCTGCTGCATCACGTTGAGCAGCGTGGTGCTGATACGCGCCCCTGAGCAGCCCAGCGGATGGCCCAGGGCGATGGCGCCACCGTTGAGATTGACCTTCTCGTCCATAGCGTCGAGGAAGCCGAGATCCTTGAGCACCGGAATCCCCTGGGCGGCAAAGGCCTCGTTGAGCTCCACGGTCTCGATATCGTCGCTGGTCAGACCTGCCGCCTTGAGCGCCTTCTGCGAGGCGGGCACCGGGCCATAGCCCATGATCGAGGCATCGCAGCCGGCAACGCCGGTCGACAGCACCCTGGCGATCGGCTCGAGGCCCAGCGCCTGGGCGCGCTCGTAGCTCATCACCGCCATGCCCGCGGCGCCCACGGAGAGCGCCGAGGAAGTCCCGGCGGTGACAGTGCCGCCCCGCGGGTCGAAGACCGGCTTGAGCTCAGCCATCTTCTCCAGGCTGGCATCGCTGCGCACGACTTCATCATGCTTGAACAGGGTCTTGAAGCCCCGCTGGTCATGGCCTTCGACACCGATGATCTCGTTGTCGAAATAGCCCTTCTCGTTGGCCGCCAGGGCACGTTGGTGCGAACGCACGCCGAACTTGTCCTGCTCCTCACGGGTGACACCGTGCATCTTGCCCAGCAGCTCGGCAGTAAGGCCCATCATCATGGCCGCCTTGGCCGCATACTTGCTGGCCGCCGGGTTGACGTCGACGCCATGGGCCATGGGCACGTGCTCCATGTGCTCGACGCCGCCGATGATATAGAAGTCGCCCATGCCGGCCTTGATGTTGGCCGCAGCGATATGCAGCGCGGTCATGGATGAACCGCACAGCCGGTTGACGGTCTGGGCCGGTACGCTACGGGGGATACCGGTCATGATCGCCGCGTTACGGGCTATGTTCATGGCCTGTTCGAGGGTCTGGTTGACGCAGCCCCAGATCACGTCGTCCACTTCGGACGGATCCATATTGGGATTGCGGTCGAACAGCGCCTGCATCACCGCAGCGGAGAGGTTCTCGGCTCGCACATTGCGGAACGCGCCATTCTTGGCCTTCGCCATGGCAGTACGAGCACAGTCGACCACCACGATATCTCTCGGATTCAAACTCATTTCAACTCACCTCCTGCTCGTGGTGGATTCAGCCCTGGGCCTGGGAATAGAAACGTTCGCCGGCTTCGGCCATCTTGCGCAGCTTGTCGGTGGGGGCGTAGAGCGGCCCCAGCTCATCGACGAGCCCCTCGGCCAGCTTGACGAATTCGCCGACACCCATGGCGTCGATGTAGCGCAGGGCACCACCGCGGAAGGGCGGGAAGCCAATGCCGTAGATCAGCGCCATGTCGGCTTCGGCCGGCGTCTCGACGATGCCGTCTTCCAGGCAACGCACGGTCTCCAGGCACAGCGGCACCATCATGCGAGCGATGATGTCGTCGTCCGAGAATGTCTTCTGCTCCTTCACCACCTGCTTGACCAGCGCGTAGGCGTCGTCGTCGTTGACCTTCTTCGGCTTGCCCTTCTTGTCTTCCTCGTAGGCGTAGAAGCCCTTGTCGTTCTTCTGCCCCAGGCGCTCGTTCTCGACCATCACCTGGATCGCCGTCTTGGTCTCCTTGCCACTCATCTGGGCCATGCGCTCGGGGAAACCTTCGGCCATCACTTCACCCGCATGAACGGCGGTATCCATGCCCACCACGTCGAGGAGATAGGCCGGCCCCATGGGCCAGCCGAACTTCTCCATCACCTTGTCGATGTGCTGGAAGTCGGCGCCCTGCTCCACCAGCAGGCTGAAGCCGCCGAAGTAGGGGAAGAGCACACGATTGACCAGGAAACCAGGACAGTCGTTGACCACGATGGGCGTCTTGCCCATGGCGCGGGCATAGGCCACGGTAGCGGCCACGGCGGCATCGCCGGTCTTCTCGCCACGGATGACTTCGACCAAGGGCATGCGATGCACCGGGTTGAAGAAGTGCATGCCGCAGAAGTTCTCGGGGCGCTTGAGGTTCTCGGCCAGACGTGTGATCGAGATGGTGGAGGTATTGGAGGTAAGGATGGTCTCCTCGCCCACCAAGCCTTCCACTTCGGTCAGCACCGCGTCCTTGACCTTGGGGTTCTCGACCACGGCTTCGACCACCAGGTCGACGTGACCGAAATCGCCGTAGGAGAGGGTCGGACGAATGAGGGTCAGCTTCTCGGCCATCTGCTCGGTGGTCAGCTTGCCGCGCTCGGCCTGCTTGGCGAACAGCTTGCGCGACTCCTTGAGACCCAACTCGATAGCCTCTTCCTTGATGTCCTTCATCAGGATGGGCGTGCCCTTGGAGGCGCTCTGGTAGGCAATGCCGCCACCCATGATGCCGGCGCCCAGCACGGCAGTCTGCTTGACCGCTCTGGCCTGCTTCTCGTACTTGCCGGCCTTCTTCTTGACCACCTGATCGTTGAGGAACAGCCCCACGAGGTTGAAGGCAACCTCGCTCAGCGCCAGCTTGGCAAAGGCCTTGGCCTCGATGGCCTGGGCACGAGCACGCTCTTCGCCGGCACCCTTCTGGATTACCTTGATCGCTTCCACCGGTGCCGGGTAGTGCGGCCCCGCCTTGCCCTTGACGTAGCCCTTGGCGGTCTCAAAGGCCATCATCTGCTCGATGGGATTGAGCTTGAGCGGCCCCTTCTTCTCGTCGCGCCGCGCCTGGTAGTCCAGTTCGCCGCTGAAGGCACGCGCCAGGATATCCAGCGCGGCGTCTTCAAGCGATTCATTCGGCACCACGGCATCGACGGCACCCATCTTGAGCGCGGCATCGGCACGGTTCTCGGTGCCGCCGGCGATCCATTCGATGGCGTTGTCGGCCCCGATCATGCGCGGCAGGCGCACGCATCCGCCCCAGCCCGGCAGGATACCCAGCTTGGTCTCGGGCAGGCCGATCTTGGCCTTTTCACCCATGACGCGAAAATCGGTGGTCAGCGTCACCTCACAGCCACCGCCCAGCGCCAGGCCATTGATGGCGGTAACCGTGGGGAACGGCAGGTCTTCGATGGCGTTGAAGATGTCATGAACCTTGAGGTTCATCTCGACCAGATACTCTTCGCCCTTATCGAACAGACCATGGAATTCGGTGATATCGGCGCCCACGATGAAGACATCCTTGGCGCTGCCGATGACCAGCCCCTTGAGGCCGCTCTCGCCCTGGATCGCCTTGACGGCATCGCCCAGCTCGGCCACCACCGCGCTGGACAGCTTATTGATGGACTCACCCTTCAGGTCGAAGGTGAGCATGGCGATGTCGTCGCCCCCGGTCTTGGTACCGCGTGCCACCGTGATGGCATTGCCTTGATAAATCATCCACGAATCTCCACACATGAGGTTGGCGTTGGAGGAGTGCCCAATTTCATACGGCCGTTTGATTTCTCGCAGCTTGGTGTACTACAGCCGACACGTCAAGTCCCGGATGCATCACCAATGGTCTAGCACAAGCGCTGAACGATACACCGGGACTACCGGATGGCTGATAGGATAGTCGCAATGTCCCGCCAAGGTGCCGTCCATGAATATTCCCGATACGGCGCCCTCCTCGCCTCCGCCCAGCACTTCCCCCCGGATGCTGCGCTTCCATGGCCGCATCGAGCGACTGGTAGAGCACGTCCGTCCCTGGAGCTGGCTATGGCCACCCCTTGCCTTTGCCGCCGGAGTCGGCAGTTTCTTCCTGGTGGATCGCCAGCAGTGGCTGGGCGTCGTGCTGGCACTGAGCATGTTGCTGGCCTGGATCCTGCTGCTCTCAGAAAGCCTGATCGGGCGCCTGCTGGCCCGCCGCGGCCACCCGGGCCTACCCCGGGGCGTCACCATCTTCATCGCCCAGATGGTGCACCAGGAGACGCTGTTCTTCTGCCTGCCGTTCGTGCTCGCCACGACCGTCTGGGCCAGCGGCCAGGGGTTGTTCGCCCTGCTGGTGCTCGGCATGGCGGTGTTTTCGATACTCGACCCGCTCTACTATAAGCTGGCCGAGCGTGCCCGCTGGCTCTATTTCGTCTTTCATGCCCAGTGCGTCTTCCTGGTGGTGCTGGTGATCATGCCGCTGATGTTGCAGCTGACCACCGGCCAGAGCCTGAAGCTGGCCCTGGTGTGCATGCTGATATTCAGCCTGCCCAGCCTGCTGCAGCTCTTGCGGCCGATGACCATCCAACGCTGGGCCATCGTACTGGCCACGCTACCGATATTGACGCTACTGGCCTGGAGCGGGCGCGCCTGGGTGCCACCGGCCAATCTGTGGATATCGGCCAGCGCCCTGTCACCGGCCTTCGATGTTGCAGAGCGAAGGCCGGAAGGCAGCGCACTGCTGACGCCCGACACGCTTCGCCGCCAGGGACTCTACGCCTACACGGCCATTCGTGCGCCACGGGGGCTGCGCGAGGAGGTCGTCCACGAATGGCGACACGAAGGCGAGCTTATCGACCGCATTCCACTGAGCATCGACGGGGGGCGTCAGGAGGGCTATCGGGCCTGGACCCACAAGCTGAATTTCCCGGAGGATCCCGCCGGCAAATGGCGCATCGATGTGATGACGGATAGCGATCAGCGCATCGGCGTGCTGCGCTTCCAGGTAGCGCAGGATGCGTCGAAGGCCACTCTGGCCGATGGCCGGTCCGCCCCACCACCGGGGCTACCTGGACTCGACCTGCGCCGCCTTGTCCCGGGGAATCGCGCCGGCCAGAGTGAACGGACCGATGGAGGGGACACTTCAGACGAATCCGAGGCTCATGAAGCCCAGGATCCGAAGGCTGACTCGGACGCTTAGCGACGCATTGGTGACGCTCGGCGCCCGGCGCAAATTGCCGGGAGTTGCATTACACGCTTCGGGTCCGGACAATTCGGCAAATTCAACGCAATTGCGGAGTCCCATGCACCAGAACATCGGCTTCCGGCTCTCCCGCCTTCCCCGGCTGTGGCGGGCCATCATCGACGAGCGACTGGCGCCCCTGGGCCTGACTCAGACGCGCTGGATCACCCTCTACCATCTCTGGCGCCTCGGCGACGGGCAACCCCAGTGCGACCTGGCCCGTGCCATCGGCGTGGAAGCACCATCGCTGGTACGCACCCTCGACCAACTCTCGGAGCAGGGCCTGATCGAACGGCGGCCCTGCGAGCAGGACCGCCGCACCAAGCGCGTCTTCCTCACCCCCGAAGCGACGCCACTGCTGGAGCAGATCGATGACGTCGTAACCCAGGCGCGACGCGAGATGCTGTCAGGCCTCAGCGATGACGACGTCATGCAACTGGACGCCCTGCTGGCCCATATCGAAAACAATGGCCTGGCAATACAGGCCCGCGAAAGCGGGGCCTGACCCTCTCCGCCAGAGGGGGGAAACCTCAGCCTGGAGTGGTGCCTTCTCCCTCGCCGAAGGCACGGGTGGTGGGCGGCCGGTCGGCGTGGCCAGCCAGGGCATCGCGCAGGCGACGGAAATCGGCCACATAGGTCAGGAAGCGCTCGGCGCCCTGGGACTCCCACCACCAGAGCGTGAGCCCATGTTCACTGGATTCGATCACCAGGGCATCCTGGGGCAGGCGCATCAGCAGTGCCTCCAGCGGCTCCCGCGCCTCATCCGGCAATGTACGAAGCGGCTCGATACGCCAACGCCAGCCCGCCAGGAAGGGCTTCAGCGCGTCGCTGGCGTCACTATCACGCACCAGCAGGAACCGGGGGCCGGGGGACTCGACAGGATAGGGCCAGCGATAGCCTGGCATGGCCGTACCGATCCCATGCAGCGGCGGTGGCTCCAGCTTCACTCTGACCCCGGCTTTCGCCGCGGCATTGCGCAGCGGTGCGATGCGGCGCTGCCTGGGGCTGGGCTTGAGCCACATCACCGGTGCGACCATCAATAGCAGCACCCCGATTATCATCGCCCAAATCATCGGCTTCTCCTGAATGAATCTTGACGCAAGTCGTTGTCTTGGCTCGGCAGTCGTCCTAGAGTGAAGGCATGACTCTCTAACCATGCCGTTTCGCAGGAGCCTGACATGAGCAATGAATACCGCCACATCCTGGTCGCCGTCGACCTGACCAAGGACTCCCACAAGGTTCTCGAGCGTGCCCTGCAGATCGCCGAGCGCAATCAGGCGAAACTGTCCATCATGCATACCCTGGAGCCACTGGGATTCGCCTACGGTGGCGATATCCCCATGGATCTCACCAGTATTCAGGATCAGCTCGACGAGCATGCCAAACAGCGCCTGGCCGAGATCGCCGACCCCCACGTCGCCAAGGAGAACCAGCATGTGGTGGTGGGCATGCCCGATACCGAGATCCACCGCTTCGCGGAGGAACACAGCGTCGACCTGATCGTGGTGGGTTCCCATGGACGCCATGGCTTCGCCCTGCTGCTCGGCTCCACCTCCACCGGCGTGCTGCATGGCGCCCAGTGCGACGTTCTCGCCGTACGTGTCGGCAAGAAGGGCGAGAAGAGCGCCGAATAACCTCACCCCTGTACCCTCCCAATCACATTGACACCTTGAGGAAGCACAGGAATCGCGCCACTAGCGAAATAGAGGAGGGTCGCCGCCGGAGCACAGCAGCGAATTATCGCTTACTCCCCGGCGGCCATCGCCTCCAGCTCCATCCAGCGCTCCATGGCCGCCTCCAGCTCGGCCTGCTTGTCGTTCAGCGCCTGCAGGGTGGCGGTAACGCCGTCGGCGTCCTGCTGGTAGAAGCCGGGATCTCCGACGCGAGACTCGAATTCGGCCACTTCGGCCTCCAGGCTCTCGATCCGTGACGGCAGCGTATCCAGCTCACGCTGCAGCTTGTAGGAGAGCTTGACGGTTTTCTTGGCCGCTTCAGGCTGTGCTTTTTTCTTCTCCCCGCCCGACTCCGATGCCCGATGCGTGGGCTCGATACCCTGGCGGGCCGCCCCTTCCCAGGGCGCCGGCGGCAGGCTACCGCCCTGCCGCACCCAGTCGGTATAGCCGCCCACGTATTCACGCACCTGGCCCTCACCCTCGAAGGCCAGCACCCCGGTCACCACGTTGTCCATGAAGGCGCGGTCGTGGGAGACCAGCAGCAGCGTGCCCTCGAAGTTGAGCAACAGCTCCTCCAGCAGCTCCAGCGTCTCCACATCGAGATCGTTGGTCGGCTCGTCGAGCACCAGTACGTTGGCCGGCTGGGTGAACAACTTGGCCAGCAACAGGCGGTTGGACTCGCCGCCGGAGAGCGCCTTGACAGGCTGGCGGGCACGCTCGGGGGTGAACAGGAAATCCTGCAGGTAGCTGATGACATGCTTGTCCTTGCCGCCAACGGTGACCCGATCGCTGCCCTGGGCCACGTTGTCGTAGACGGTCTTCTCCGGCTCCAGGCCGGCCCGAAGCTGGTCGAAATAGGCCACCTGCAGGTTGGTGCCGAGGCGGACTTCCCCCTCGCTCGGCTCAAGCTGGCCAAGCAGAATCTTGAGCAGGGTGGTCTTGCCGGCCCCGTTGCGCCCGATCAGGCCGATGCGGTCGCCACGCTGGATCTCCAGGCTGAGGTCGCGGATCACCACCTCGTTGCCGAAGCGATGGGTAACATGCTTGAGCTCGACGACCCGCTTGCCGCTGCGCTCGCCGCCGTCCACGCTGAGGTTGGCCTTGCCCTGGCGCTCGCGACGCTGGCTGCGGTCTCGACGCAGCTGTTCAAGGGCACGCACCCGACCCTCGTTGCGGGTACGGCGAGCCTTGATCCCCTGGCGAATCCACGCCTCCTCCTGGGCGAGCTTCTTGTCGAACTCGGCGTGCTCCCGCGCCTCCACCTCCAGCTCATGGTTCTTCTGTTCCTGGTACTTCGCATAGTCACCGGGATAGCGTCCCAGGCGGCCGCGATCGAGCTCCAGGATCGCCGTCGCCAGCTTCGACAGGAAGGCCCGGTCGTGGGTGATGAACAGCACTGAGCCGGGGAAGGCGGCAAGCTGCTCCTCCAGCCAGGCGATGGTGTCCAGGTCCAGGTGGTTGGTCGGCTCGTCGAGCAGCAGCAGGTCCGGTTCAGCGACCAGGGCCCGGGCCAGGGCCACGCGACGACGCCAACCACCCGAGAGCGAGGCCATCTCGTCGTCGGCGGGCAGCCCCAGCCGCGTCAGCACCACGTCGATGCGCTGATGGAAGGACCAGCCGTCGATGGCTTCCAGTCGGGTCTGGAGCTGGGCCATGCGGTTCATGTCCGGGTCGGGGTCCTGAACCAGATGATGGTATTCGGCGAGCAGCTTGCCGGCCTGGGGCAGTCCTTCGGCCACCACGTCGAAGATGGTCTCGCCGGAAGCCGCCGGCAGGTCTTGGGCCAGCACGCCGATCTTGAGTCCCGGCGCGCGCCAAATGCTCCCGCCATCGGGCAGGATTTCGCCGGCCACCAGCTTGAGCAGCGTCGACTTGCCGGTGCCGTTGCGGCCCACCAGCGCCAGTCGCTCGCCCCTCTCCAGCACCAGGTCGGCGCCGTCGAGCAGCACATGGTTGCCATAGGCCAGTTGCAGCCGTTCCAGACGTAGCAGGGTCACGCGATTACCTCATCCAGTCATCGAGGCGGCTAGTGTAACGCATGGCCGGCTCGCCGTGGTCCTGTACAATACGCCACATTCCGGAGGCACCCGCCCCGAGGCCCTGATGACAGTAGGAGTTCTGCCTTGGTTGACCCGACCGAGACCTGCGATGATTTTCTGCCCGAGGCGCTGCGGTTTCGCTCACCCGCCCCGCTGGTGGATATCGGCGCCAACCTGACCCACGAGAGCTTCGCCCGCGATCTCGACGCGGTGATCGCCCGCGCCCGGGCAGCCAACGTCAACGACCTGATCCTCACCGGCACCGACCGCGAGCATGCCGAACAGGCAGTGGAACTGGCACGACGCCACCCTGGTCTCCATGCCACCGCCGGGGTCCACCCCCACGACGCCAGCCGTTGGGATGCCGGGCTGCAGCGGGCCATGCAGGACCTGCACCGGCAGCCCGAGGTGGTGGCGGTGGGCGAATGTGGGCTGGATTTCAACCGCAACTTCTCGACGCCCGCGGAGCAGGAGCGCGCCTTCGAGGCACAGCTGGGCCTGGCGGTGGAGTGCGGCAAGCCGCTGTTCATCCATGAACGCGACGCCGGCAGTCGCATGCGCGATATCCTCCATGCCTGGCGCGACGATCTCCCGGATGCCGTGATCCACTGCTTCACCGCCGATCGTGAGACACTCTACGGCTACCGTGATCTCGATCTACACATCGGCCTGACCGGCTGGATCTGCGATGAGCGGCGCGGTCACCACTTGCGTGAACTGGTCGGCGAGATCCCCTGGAATCGGCTGATGGTGGAAACCGACTGCCCCTACCTGCTGCCACGCAATTTACCTGCCAAACTCAAGGGCAGGCGGCACGAACCGGCCTTGCTGCCCTGGATCGTGAGAGAGATCGCGCATTGGCAGGGGGTCAGCGAAGCCGAGCTGGCCCACGCCACTACCCAAACCGCTCGGGCCTTCTTCCGACTGGCAGAGTCCGAGGAGCCTATCGTTGCTGGCGATTCCCAGCAGGAGGAGCACTGAGATGGCCGACATTCCCGGATTCATTGCCGTGGAGACCGGCGACGACAGCGACCTGCCCCTGGCCATTGCCTGGGTGCTACCGGACGGACGCATCAAGCACACCCTGATCCAGCCTGATGACGACTGGCTCGACGACGAGATGAATGCCCTGAACGGCTACAGCATGGAAGAGCTGACCAGCTTCGGTGCAAGCCCCCTGGACGTGATACGGGAACTGGAAAACGACCACTTCAACGCCACCCTGTTCACAGCCGGCATCAGCGACGACGAGGCCGCCCTGGCTCGCCTCTTCGACACCTACGGCCTCGACCCCTTCGTCGAACTCGCCCCGGCCGACAGCCTTTACCCCGCCCTGGCCGGCGGCGAATGGAGCCGTGCCCGCAACGAGCTGTTCGGCGAGATGGGGCTCGAGCCGATGCGGCCCGAGCACGAGGTCGAGGTGATGCTGCGGCTACATGAGCGCCTGGGCCTCGCCGAGTAGCGACCTTTTGGCCAGGCGTCAGCGCAGCAGCCAGTCCCGTTGTTCGGGAATGCCCATGCAGATCAGGCGGGGGTCGTCGGCCTGGCAGGCCTGGAAGCTCGCCTTGCTGTCGAGCCCCTTCCAGCCCAACTGGATCAGCGCCTGGGCGGTGGCACCGCCCAGGGTCGCGCCAGGGCCGGGAATGACGATGCGATCCGGGGCGAACTCCCTTATCCCGACCCGTAGTGCCGACGTATAGTCATAGGGCGCCACCAGTTGCTCGCCCAGAGTGTAGTCCCATAGCGTCTTGGGGTCGGTGCTCCAGGGCGTCCAGATATGCCCACGCCCGTCAATCATCGGCACCTTCGGCGGTTGGAATGGAGCAGCGGTCAGGCGCTGGCAAGCCGCCTCCCGCACTTCCTGCTGCAGCGGCGTATGAAAGGCCGAGTGCTGATGCAGCCGCATCGGGAAGCGCTCCCGTGGCGGCAAGGCCTCGCTCAGCCTGGCCAGCCCGGCTTCGTTGCCGCCGAAGACCAGCATCCCGCCCAGGTCGATGGAGAGGTAGAGCGCCGCCCCCTGCTCACCGTGCAGCCGCTCGACCAGCGCCAGCAGGTCACGGCGCAGCGACCACTGCGGCCGCCACTGCTCGTCCACCCAGGGGTAGAGTACCTGCCCGCCGATCAGG
>SKVX01000131.1 GCA_007129225.1 Halomonas sp. | reverse complement strand
GCCGGGGCGGGCCTGGCCATGGTCGAGCGGGTCGGGTTGCGCGAGCTTGCCCTGGGGGGCGTGCTGCTGCTGCTGGTGGCCGGACTGGTGAGCCTGCTCTACTACCGGCGCTTCCGGTTTCGGCTCGATGGCGATGTGTTGATCGTCCAGAAAGGGCTGTTCGAGCATCGGGAATTCAAGGTGGCGGCTCGTCATGTGCAGCATGTCGCCCTGCACCAGCCAGCCTACATGCGCCCCTTCGGCCTTGTCCTCTGGGAGGTCGAGACGCTGGCCGGCGAAGCATCGAGCATTCAACTGCCGGGCATTCGCCGGCAGCTTGCCGAAGCCCTCGGCCATGGCCTGAGGAGCGTTGAGAGCACTGGCGAGGAGCGGGGGGCTGCGGTCAGCGACAGTGGGCCAACTGGCGCCGGAGAAGGCGTCGTGCGTTTCGTACTGACCCCGGGGGCGCTGGTACTCCATGGTCTGACCAGCCGCTCGATCTATGTCATTGCGGCGATGCTTTCGCCGCTGATCCGGCCACTTGAGCGCTGGATCCACGACCGCCTTCCACAGTTGGATCTGCAGGCATGGCTGCCCGAGTCACCGCTGCTGGCGATCGGGCTGGGGCTGCTGGGCGTGGTGGCCGTGCTGGCGCTGCTCGCCGTACTGGCCGCCTGGTGGCGCTTTTACGGCTACGTGCTGCGCGATGACGGCGAGCGACAGGTGCAGGTCAGCGGCCTGTTCGCTCGGCAGGAGCAGGCCCTCTCCCTGTCGCGGCTGCAAGTGGTGGAGTGGGTCCAGACCGGGCTTGGACGCCTGCTCGGTCGAGGCTACCTGGTCTGTCACCAGTTCGGCGCCATGGGTGGCGGTGGAGCGGCAGAGTCGCGACGCTTTCTGGTACCTGGCCTGACGACGGAGCAGGGCAGGGAACTGACCGCCGTCCTGTGGCCTGGATTGAGCATGGCGCAGCCACTGGCCCGGGTCGACGTCATCTATCGCCGCGTGGTCTTGCTGCGCCTGCTTGTGGCCTCGGCCTTACTGCTGCTGATTGTGCTTGGCCTGGTCGGCCCCGGCGGACTCGCGCCCGGAGCCTGGGCCGCGGCCGCCGCGACGCTGCTGGTCATTTCT
Source organism: Halomonas sp. (assembly GCA_007129225.1). Lineage (GTDB taxonomy): Bacteria > Pseudomonadota > Gammaproteobacteria > Pseudomonadales > Halomonadaceae > Halomonas. The sequence goes on along the minus strand of SKVX01000131.1, from coordinate 2,394 downwards.
GCCGGGGCGGCTCAGTTGCGTTGGATGGCCATGGGCTGGGCACTGGAGGGAGCGCACATGCGCATCCGACAGGGGCTCTGGGGTCAGCGTACCAGCCTCTTCCCGCTGCACAACCTGATCTCGGTCAGCATCCAGCAGAGCTGGCTGCAGCGGCGGCGGGGCGTGGTCACGCTGCAGCTCGACCTGGCCAATGGCCGGCTTAGCCTGCCGTATCTGCCGGAGCGGGTGGCATGGGCGCTGGCCAATCGACTGTTGGCCAGCGTGGAGGCCGGTCAGGCTGCCTGATGCTGCGCATCGCCGAAACGGGCATGCAGCCAGGCATTGATGGCGCTGGACTCGTAGAGCCACTCGTCCTGGCCGTCTTCCGACGTGATGCGCAGGCAAGGCACCTTGATGCGACCGCCGCCGGCTTCCAGGGCCTGGCGGTGTTCCGGGTCGTTGCGGGCATCGCGCAGCTCGATCTTCAAGCCCAGCCGGGCGATCTCTTTGCGTACCTTGATGCAGAACGGACAGCTCTGGAACTGGTATAGCGCCAACTGGGCGCAGGCGGCATCGACCTCTGCCTGCTTGTCGGGCGAGCGCACCATCGCGGTAGGCTTGCTCATTTTTTCGGAGGCCAGCAGGATCGGCGAAAGCACCAGGCGCACGCCGCGGAAGAAGTAGCGAATCAGGAATCTCATGGGGTGTCGGGTGGTCTCGGTCGTGAATGTACGTGTGGTGGGTGCCCATGATGCCGGTCTAGGCGCCCGGATGCCATGGTCAGCCGATTTCGATGTCGAGCTGGTCGATGAGCTTGTCGCGCCGCGAGAGGGCGTCGGCGGCTCTATCACCACCCACCGTGGCGCAGGCATTGACCAGACACTCCGCGGCCCCGAGAAAGGTGACCATGCTGTTGGAGATGAAACTCGACTCATGGGGTGCCAGGATGACGATGTCCGAGTAGCGAACGAGGGGGGAGCTTGAATAGTCGGTCACGACGATGGTGCGAATTCCATTTTCGTGTGCCGCTCGGCATACGTCGATAACATGGCGCGTATAGGGCTTGCAGCTGGCGGCGATCAGCACATCGCCCGCCGCCATGGAGGCGAGCCCCTCCGCCACTCCCAGGCTATCGTCGCTGAGCAGGCCCACATCCGAGCGGATCATGCCCAGCCCGTAGGCGAGAAAGCTGGAGAATGCGTGAAACTGACGCATGCCATGAAGGCGTACCCGACGGGCTCCCATTACCGCAGTGGCGAAGTGACACAGGTCTTCGTTGGTCAGTCCTTCCATGAAGCGTTCGATATTGAGCTGATGCTCCCCGCACAACTGCCGAGCCTGGGCCTGCAGGTCCTGCTTGTTGGCCGCGAGTGCAGCGGTGGCGTGTTGACGATAGAAGGAGCGGGCGGGTGTCAGCCCGGAGCTCAACAGCAAGCTCTGCAACTCGCCGAAGCGCTCATACCCTAACGACCTGGCCAGCCGGGAGATGGTCGATGGATTGACGTCCAGGCGCCGGGCCAGGGAGGAGATCGACAGTAGCGACTGGTCGCCGCGCAGTTCTATCAGCTGCGACAGCACCTCACGGGCACGGGGGCCCAGGTGGAGGTCGGCGTCGCCGCGAGAGATCGCGATGGACAGGGCTTGGAGTTCCTCGAGCGTGCGAGGTGCCTGGCCGTTATGCGAAGAGTGAGCTGTCGGTGCCATGGAGCGGTTTGCGTCCCCTCGGGGTATGAACTTCCCATTGAATGGCGTCATTAAGCAGGCGGAAGACGCCCGTCGCAAGGGTGTTCTCGCGATCCGGGTCATCCGGTTCGCGCCGATAGATCGGCAGGCCGCCACCCCCTGTGTCGGAAAGGATGGTGAGCGGGTCTCGTTCACCGGCGGCAAGCAATTCACTCCCCCGCACCTGGCGGTCATGGGAGGAGCGCGTGACGATCTGGCGTGTGTGGCGACATTCGTGATGCAGCGCGTGATTGGCGTGGACCATGGCCATTTCCACATGGTGATGCGATGCCTGGCCGGCGCCGACCTCGATCGAATGCAGCCGCGGATCGCCGCGCTGGGCCAGGGTGAAGTGAAAGCCGCCGCTGGCCGGCGCCTGGCGCAGGAGTTCATGGATCTTGCCCAGCGAGCTCAGGGAGAGCATCGCTCGTCCCAGCACCATGCGAGGTACCTCGGGCTCGACCCCCTTGAGGCGCAGGTTGTTTACCGTCTGGACGATGCCGGCCGCCGTCAGCGCGAAGGTATGCCCTGGAATGGAGCCGGGATAGCAGAAGGCCAGGAAGCCGGGCGCCCCATCGGGTTTCACGCTGGCCAGGAAGCTGGCGCCATCGAAGAACGGCAGGCCATCCTCATTGTGGGCGATACAGGGTTCGTCGCCGGGCAGCATCACGGTGGTACAGCCGTCGGGGCTGT
>SKVX01000408.1 GCA_007129225.1 Halomonas sp. | reverse complement strand
GGGACCAAGAGGGATGCTTGATGTCTCCATGCTTGACGCTACTTTTTGGATTGCCCCGCGCCAGTAAGCGCGTGATACAGGTACTCGCGGACGTTGCTCTTATCACGTTCAGCTTTCTGGTTGCCATGTGGCTGCGGCTGGACAGCCTCGAGTTTCTGTATCGGCCCGGCGTTTGGCTGGCCCTGCCAATCGTGCTGCCCATCAGCATTGCGCTGTTCGTCAAGCTTGGTTTCTATCGTGCGATTATCCGCTATATGGGTCTCAAGGCCACCCAGACGATTCTGATCGGCGTGCTGGCTTCGGCTGGCGTTCTGGGCCTGACGGTCATCATTGCGGGGCTTCCTATCCCGCGCTCTGTCCCCTTCATCTATGCCATGCTCGCTCTGATCACTGTCGGCGGGGTCAGATTCGGCCTTCGACATCTGTACCTCAGTGACCAGGAGCGGCGTAAGGAGCGGGTGCTGATCTATGGTGCCGGTGCAGCCGGCCGACAGCTGGTCATGTCGCTTCGACATGGCCGAGACTACCAGCCCATCGCATTCGTGGATTATGCCCCCATGCTGCAAGGCAGCCACGTTCAGGGACTCAAGGTCTACCCGCCGGAGGAGAGTCACCGCCTCATCAAGAGTTTTGGTGTCCAGAAGTTTCTTCTGGCGATTCCCGAAGCGACTCGGGCTAGGCGGCAGGAAGTGCTTCAGTCCATCGAGATTTTGAACATTCCGGTACAAACCATCCCCGACATGGCAGATGTCATCTCGGGGAAGGCAAAATTCAATGAATTGCGGGATGTCGCGATCGAGGACCTATTGGGTCGAGACCCCATTCCCCCTGACCCGTCGCTGATGGGTGCCGACATCAGCGGCAAAGTCGTGATGGTGACCGGAGCCGGTGGCTCCATCGGTAGTGAGCTTTGCCGGCAAATTCTTTGCCAGAACCCTCGACAGTTGCTGTTGGTCGATGTGGCGGAATATCACCTGTATCGCATCGAGCAGGACATCATCCAGCTTCAGGCGATGAAGGGGAGTCATGTTGCTTGCCAGCCAATCATTGCCTCGGTTCAGGATGGCAAACGGCTTGAGGCGTTAATGCGCTCCTTTAGGGTCGATACCATCTATCACGCTGCCGCCTACAAGCATGTGCCCCTGGTCGAGCAGAACATGGTCGAAGGCATTCGCAACAACGTGTTCGGCACGCTGGCCATGGCCAAGGCCGCCATAGCCGCTCAGGTAGGCAAAGTGGTTCTGATCTCTACCGACAAGGCGGTGAGACCCACTAACGTGATGGGGGCCAGCAAGCGACTGGCCGAAATGGTCTGCCAGTCTCTGGCCAAGGAGCGGTCCGCCACCTGTTTCTCGATGGTGCGCTTCGGCAACGTGCTGGGTTCCTCTGGCTCCGTCGTGCCGCTTTTCCGCAAGCAGATCCAGCGGGGTGGGCCCATTACTGTGACCCATCCCGATATCACTCGCTATTTCATGACCATTCCGGAAGCGGCCCAGTTGGTCGTCCGGGCCGGCGCCATGGCGGAAGGCGGGGATGTCTTCGTACTCGACATGGGTAAACCAGTGCAAATTACCGACCTCGCCTATCGCATGGTGCGGCTGACTGGCTTACAGCCCTATTACGCTGATACTGAGGATGCAGCCGAGGTGCAGGGGCAGACCCATTCTCCTAAGGGAGATATTGCCATTCGTTTCACCGGCTTGCGACCGGGGGAAAAGCTGTACGAAGAGCTGCTGATCACCGATGCATCGCAACCGACCTCTCACCCGCGGATCATGACGGCCAATGAGACGATGCTCGAGTGGGCCGAGTTACAGCCGCTGCTGAGCGCGGTGGATCGTGCTTGCCTCGAACAGGACATGAATCAGATCCGCAATATATTCCTGTCAGCGCCGATCGGCTATGCCCCCCAGGGTGAGATCGTTGATATCCGCTCACTTCAGCTGGCCAGTCATGCGCCGGTGCCTGATGAAGTTGACTCAGTACAGGCTCGTGTCGACTGGATCAGTGATGACGTGAAGGTAGCACGCAGAATAAAGCTTAAAGCTGTATCCAGAAGCATGTCACCTAATACTCCAGAGAGCCCGGGCACCCCGTCCTGATGACAGGCAGCAAACCCGGTAAATAAGAAGTGAAATAAATGGCAGGGAAGCGCCTGTCAGCAATGAACAAGTTTTATGAAAAGGCCTCGAGAATGCGCCGTTACCTCGGGGCGGTAGCGTGGGTAGAGAAGCCTGCCAGATACTAATAATGAGGGAACTTACATGGCGATATCCAGATCACTCCGTACAATGATCGCAGGCTTGGCCATGGTGGGGCTGGCTGGTTGTGCCTTCGCTCCCGGCAGTCATATGGCTTACCCCGGCCCCGAAGATGTCGACCTGATCGCGATGGTTGATATCGAGCCGATTACCCCGGCGCTGCTCCAGCGTATCGATCGAGAGCGGCCCATTGCACAGGCTCGGCCGGCGGCGCTGCTTCGCCAGGTTGCCGAATACGATTACCAGGTAGGGCCCGGGGATGTTCTGAGTATTATCGTTTACGACCATCCCGAACTCACCATTCCCGCCGGTGCCGAGCGAAGTGCAGCGGAAGCGGGCAACATCATTCGGACGGATGGAACCATCTTCTACCCCTTCCTGGGGCGCACCGCTGTCGCCGGCAAGACCACCGACGAAATCCGCGTTCAGCTTACCCGAGGGCTGTCCGAGTATCTGACGAATCCGCAGGTCGACGTCTTCGTTGCCCAGTTCAACTCCCAGAAGGTCTACGTGACCGGCTCGGTGGGCTCACCGGGTGCGCTGCCCATCACCAATGTTCCCTTGACCATCGTCGATGCCATCAGTGCTGCGGGAGGTCCCACCGGTGACGCCTACTGGCATGAACTGACCCTGATACGCGATGGCCAGGAAGAGCGGTTGTCCTTGTTTGCCCTGCTTAGCGAAGGTGATCAGACCCAGAATCGTCTGCTCCGGGACGGTGACCAGCTGCATCTGCCCAGTGCTGACAATCAGGGCGTCGCCATGCTGGGGCAGGTCAGATCGCCCGGCAACCTGCGCATGAACCGTGAGCGTCTCTCCCTGACCGACGCCCTATCCCGCGCCGGAGGAATCAACGAGGATCGTGGCGATGCCTCGGGTATCTTCGTCCTACGCCCTCAGCCGCTTGAGAGCGACAAGCTGGCGACGGTCTACCAACTCGATGTCAGCGATGCCACCGCCTACATGATGGCCAGCCGGTTTCCGCTCGAGCCCAGCGATGTGGTGTACGTGACGACTGCGCCGCTGGCCCGCTGGAACCGCGTGATCTCGCTGCTTCTGCCGTCCATTGGGTTCCCGGGCGATATCCGTCGCGGCGGTCAAAACCTCGAAGACCTGCTCTGAGCATGTTCCAGCGCATCTTGATCGTGTGCACTGGCAACATCTGCCGCAGCCCGGTGGCACAAGCCATGCTGCAACAGCGGCTGCCGAATCTGACGGTTAAGTCTGCGGGCCTAGGCGCTCTGGT
>SKVX01000500.1 GCA_007129225.1 Halomonas sp. | reverse complement strand
CGGGTCTGCTGCACCATGCCGATGATGGTGGCCACGCCGCGTCCGGGCTCGCCCACCGGCGTCGCCCAGGCACCACGATACTCGATCTCGGCGGAGGCATTGGCGCGATTGCCGCACTTTTCCTTGAGCCGCTGCAGCTCGATGGCATTGCGTTCCCCGTCCGGCGTGAAACGCGGCACCAGGAAGCAGGAGAGGCCGGCCTCGGTCTGTGCCAGGGTGAGGAAGGCGTCGGACATCGGCGCGCTGCAGAACCACTTGTGGCCGGTCAGGCGCCAGCCCTCGCCGTCGGGTTCGGCACGGGTGGAGTTGCTGCGCACATCGCTGCCTCCCTGCTTCTCGGTCATGGCCATGCCGAAGGTCAGGCCACGCTTTTCCGCGGCCGGCAGGGGGCGGGGATCATAGGAGAGGGCCAGCAGACCGGGTGCCCAGGCGGCCTCCACGTCGGGGCTGTGGCGCAGCACCGGCATGGCGGCATGGGTCATGGTCACCGGGCAGCAGAAGCCCGGTTCGGCCTGGGTCAGCAGGTAGAGGGCGGCGACATGGGCCTGGTGGCCGCCGCGTCCCTCCTCCTGCCAGGCCACCGCATGCCAGCCACCTGTCAACGCCATCTCCATCAGCTCGTGGTAGGCGGGGTGGTAACGCACCTCGTCCAGCCGCCGGCCGTGGCGATCGAAGAGTCGCAGCTCCGGCGGGTGGCGATTGGCCTCCTCGCCCAGGGCGGTGACACGGGTACTGCCGGTTTCGCGGCCCAGGGGGGCGAGGCGCTCGGTGACCCAGGGCGGGGCCTCCCTGGCCAGGGCCTCTCGCAGCGGCAGGTCTCCGGCGAGCAGGTCTCGGTCGCCCTGGGGGGCGGGCTGGTTGAGCACCTCGTGGGTCGCCATGCGGGTTCGGGGGAACGGACTGTCCATGGCGGTGCTCCTTGTGTCGGTATGTTGGGGAACTGTTCCGAAGCATGGTCAGTGCATCGGGCGGGGTCAACGTGAGGTCGGGCGTGACGACGGCACCACCACTGGGTAGGCTTGTGGCTCGAACCTGTGGAGATGACCGTGACGGCCCAACCCCCTCTCGACCCGACACTGCCGGCACCCCGGGTGGCCGATGAAGCCATCCAACTGGTGGACGCCCGCAACCGGCCCTGCGGCAGCGCGCCCCGGGCGCTAATGCGCCGCTTCCAGTTCTGGCACCGGGCCACCTACGTGGTCGTCCGCAACCGGCGGGGCGACATCTGCGTGCAGCGACGCACCCTGACCAAGGAGGTGTTCCCCGGCGGGCTCGACCTGGCCGCCGGCGGCGTGGTCGGTGCCGGCGAGGCCGTGCATGTGGCGGCGCGTCGTGAGCTGGACGAGGAGCTGGGCATTCGCGGCGTGCCCCTGAGTCATGCCGGGGAGTTCCGTCACGACCGGGACGGCAACCACATCTTCGGCAGCCTCTTCCTGGTCGAGCACGATGGCCCTCTCACCCTGCAGGCGGAGGAGGTTGCCGACGCCTTCTGGTGTTCACTCGAGGAGGCGCTGGCACTGGAGAAGGTCACGCCGGACACCCGCCAGGCCGTGGAGGTGTTGATCGCGTCCGGCTGGCTGGAGGCGGGGCGATGACCGCGCTGGCGGGGGCGCAGAGCCTCGAGGCCGTGGCCGCTACCCTGGACCGGGTGGTGCTGGGCAAGTCCCGGGAGGTGCGCCTGGCCCTGTGCTGCCTTCTCTGCCGTGGTCATCTGTTGATCGAGGACCTGCCGGGGCTGGGCAAGACCACCCTGGCTCAGGCACTGGCTCGTGTCACGGGACTCGACATGCAGCGCCTGCAGTTCACCAGCGACCTGCTGCCCGCCGACGTGCTGGGGGTGTCGGTCTTCGACCCGCGGGAGGCGAGCTTCCGCTTCCACCCGGGGCCGATCTTCCATGGCCTGGTGCTGGCCGACGAGATCAATCGAGCCACCCCCAAGACCCAGAGCGCACTCCTCGAGGCGATGGAGGAGGGCCAGGTCACCGTGGAGGGGGAAACCCGCGCACTGCCCGACCCCTTCTTCGTCATCGCTACCCAGAACCCCCAGGACCAGGCCGGCACCTTCGCACTGCCGGAATCGCAGCTGGATCGCTTCCTGATGCGCCTGTCGCTGGGCTATCCCGACTTTCGCGCCGAGCGCGACATCCTGCGCGGCCTGGCGGGACGCAGCCGTCTCGACGACATGGCCGTACTGCTCGATGGGGAAAGCCTGTGCCACTGGCAGGCGAAGGTGGCAAGGATTCATGTCTCCGACCGGGTGCTCGACTATGTGCAGGCCCTGGGGCGCGCGAGTCGCGAGCACCCTGAGCTGGCCTGGGGCCTCTCCACCCGGGGGCTGCTGGCGCTGGTGCAGGCGGCACGTGGCTGGGCGCTGCTGGCCGGGCGCGATCACGTGTTGCCCGAGGATGTCCAGGCCGTCTGGGTACCGGTGGCCGGCCATCGCCTGAGCAGCGGCCATCGCGAAGAGGGCGAGGCACTGGCTGCGCACCTGCTCGGCCGCGTGCCGGTAGCGGCCTGAGCATGACCACGGCTCGCACCGCCCCATCGGCGGCCACCACACCGAGGGCTGGCAAGCGGAGGAGCCTGCGTGACTGGCTTGGGCGTCGCCTCACCATCGCCCCCGGCGAAGCCCTGCCGCAGCGCCGGCTGTTCCTGCTGCCCACCCGCTTCGGCCTGGCCTGGATCGCCCTGGTGGCGGTGCTGTTGCTGTTCGGCGTCAACTACCAGAATAGCCTGGCCTACTCCCTGTCCTTCTGGCTGGCGGGGGTGGGCGTGGTTGTGCTGGTGCGGACCTGGCGCAACCTGCTGGGCGTCACCGTGGACCTGCAACTGCCCCGAGAGGCCTTTGCCGGACATGAGGCGCGCCTGCAGGTGGTACTCAGTGCCGCGCGATCACGCACGGCCATCGGGCTCGTTCTGGACGCCCAAGAGGCCATGCTGCCGCGCCTGGAAACCGAGGCCACGGCAAGCCTTCCCTGGCGGCCCGGGCAGCGCGGATGGCAGTTGCCGCCCGCCCTGCGCCTGGAGACCTGCTGGCCGCTTGGGTTGGTGCGGGCAGTGGCCTGGGTGCAGCCCACCGACGGGCTGCTCGTCTACCCCGCACCGATCGAGGCGCCGACGGCGGAGCATCGCCAGCTCGGCCAGGGGTTGGACGCCACCGATTTTGCCGGGCTGAGACGCTTCGAGCGGGGGGATAGTGCCACGCGGGTGGCCTGGAAGCAGTGGAGTCGCAGCGGCACCCTCACCACCAAGGTGTTCAGCGTGCCGCCACGCCAGCAGCTGTGGCTGGATTATGCGAACTGCCGTGGCAACCCCGAGCGGAGGCTCTCGCTGCTCTGTGCCCGGGTGCTGTCGCATCATCGAGCCGGCGACCGTTATGGGCTGCGATTGCCGGGGCTGGAGCTGCCCCTGGCTGAAGGCGAGCGCCAGCGGCGGGCGGCGCTGGCGGCGCTCGCTCGCTTCCAGGTCGGTGCGGCCGGAGTGCCGGGCCGGTGATCGGCAGCGGCTGG
>SKVX01000392.1 GCA_007129225.1 Halomonas sp. | reverse complement strand
GCTACGCCACGGAGCAGGCGATTCGCAACACCGAGCAGAGCGGCGACTACCGCCCGTTCTACCGCCAGATCGACGAACGCGCCATCGTCAATGCCATGGTCGGCCTGCTCGCCTCGGGGGGCTCCACCAACCACACCCTGCACCTGGTGGCCATGGCCGGCGCGGCGGGCATCACCATCGACTGGGACGACTTCACCGAGCTCTCGGCGGTGGTCCCAAGCATGACCCGCATCTATCCCAACGGCCAGGCCGACGTGAATCACTTCCAGGCCGCCGGCGGGATGAGCCTGCTGATTCGCGAGCTGCTCGATGCCGGCCTCATCCATGGCGACATTCCCACGGTGTTCGGCACCGACCTGCACGCCTATACCCAGGAACCCTTCCTCGAGGAGGGCAAGCTGGTGTGGCGCGAAGGCCCCACGGAGAGCCACGACCGGGATGTGCTGCGTCCGGTGGCAGCTCCCTTCTCCCCCACCGGCGGCCTCACGGTGCTCGACGGCAACCTCGGTCGCGGGGTGATCAAGATCTCGGCGGTCAAGCAGGAGCACCGCGTCATCGAGGCACCGGTCAAGCTGTTCGACGACCAGAATCAGGTGAAGGCGGCGTTCGAGTCGGGGGAGCTCGACCGCGACGTAGTGGTGGTGGTTCGCTTCCAGGGCCCCAAGGCCAACGGCATGCCGGAGCTACACAAGCTCACCCCCTTCCTGGGCGTGCTCCAGGATCGCGGCCACCGAGTCGCGCTGGTCACCGATGGCCGCATGTCGGGAGCTTCCGGCAAGGTGCCGGCTGCCATCCATGTGACCCCCGAGGCGGTCGATCGCGGTCCACTGGCCAAGCTCCGCGACGGCGACGTGGTGCGTCTTGACGCCGGCACCGGCGAGCTACGCGTACTGGTCGATGCCGCAGAATTCAATGCTCGCCCCTTCGCCGACATCAACCTCGAACATAGCCATTTCGGCATGGGCCGCGAGCTGTTCGGCGGATTTCGCCACCTGGCCGCGAAAGCCGAAGAGGGCGCCGGCGTGTTCGGGGGTTTCGAAGGGGAGGCACTCTCACGCGAACTCGAAACGATTGAGCAGGAGGATCAATGACACGGCCGGCGCTGATCGGTGACATCGGTGGCACCAATGCACGCTTCGCGCTGGTGACACCGGGCGCCTTTGAACCCCATGACATCCAGACCCTGCCCTGCGCCGACTACCCCGGCGTGGTGGAAGCCGTACGCGACTATCTGGCGAAGGTCGATCAGAACGGGGCCCAGCAACCGGAGGAGGCCTGCCTCGCCTTCGCCTGCCCCATCGATGGCGACCGGGTGCGCATGACCAACAACCACTGGGCCTTTTCACGTCGCGAAGCCCAGGCGGCGCTGGGGCTGACCCGGCTGAAGGTGATCAACGACTTCACCGCCCAGGCGCTGGGCGTGCCCCATCTGGGGCCCGGCGATCTGGTGGAGGTTCAGCCGGGAGAGCCCCGTGAACACACCGTTCGGCTGGTGATCGGCCCCGGCACCGGCCTGGGCGTGGCCGGCATCTTCCCGGGGCGCCGCGCCTGGATACCGCTGCCCACCGAGGGCGGCCACTTCACCTTCGCCCCGACCGACGAACGCGAACAGAATCTGCTGCGCCATTTTCGCAATCGCTACGGGCGAGTCTCGGTGGAGCGCATCCTCTGTGGGCGGGGTCTCCTCGACCTCTATCTGGCCCACTGCTCGCTGAAGGGCGCGCCGCCACGCCATACCACCCCCGCCGAGGTGACCGAGGCGGCCGCCCACGGGGATGGTATCGCCCGTGATACGCTACTGCGTTTTCTGAAGATCCTCGGCGACGTCAGTGGCGATGCGGCCCTGGTCATGGGCGCCCGCGGGGGGGTCTATCTCTGTGGCGGCATCCTGCCGAGGCTGCTCGACTGGCTGCCCCAGAGCCGCTTCGTGGAAGCCTTTACCGCCAAGGGCCGCATGAGCGATTACAACCGCGCCATCCCGGTTCACGTGGTCACCGCCCCCTGGCCGGGACTGCTGGGCGCCGCCGAGGCCCTGCGCAACGAAGAAGTGGAATGACCTGAAACTAGGAGAGCGAATGATCCCGTCACGCCTGCGAGCCCTGCTCGACGAAACCGATGGCCAGCGCTTGACAGAATGGGCCGGTCGCCAAGTATGGCTGGCTCGCGAACCCTGGGGCGAGCTTGCCATATGCCTGCAGGGCGCTCAGGTGCTTCACTTTCTGCCTTACGCGCCCGAAGCCACGCGAGCTGACACCGACGCTGCCGGCCCGGTCGAGCAAGAAGAGGGCATGGTGGCCGGCGGCTGGCTATGGGTGACGCCGACGCCGCAGCCGCTGCCAGGGTCCATTCGCGGCGGCATCCCGCTCTGCTGGCCCTGGTTCGCCGACGAGCGCGCCGCCGATGAATCGCCGGATCGTTCAGGGCCCTTTCATGGACCGGCACGCAAGGCCGACTGGCGTCTGGATGCCGTGGATGAGCACGAGGAAGGCATCGAGCTGCACCTTTCCCCCATCGAACCCCTGCACACCCAACTGGCCCCCAGGGCCGTCATACAGGCCAATGCCCGCCGCCTCCACGTGGAACTGATCACCGAGCACCGGGGGGAGACCCCGATCAAGCTGAGCGGCGCCCTGCATAGCTACCTCGCCGTGGCCGACAGCTTCGCCTGTCGCCTGGAGGGGCTGGCCGGGGCCCGCTACCTGGACAAGCTGGCCGGCTTCGCCGAGCGTGACCAGCAGGGCGAGCTGGCCGTGCGTGGCGGCCTCGACCGCATCTACCACACCAATGCCGAGCTGACTCTCGACGATGGCAACCAGCGCCTGCGGGTCGCCCGCCAGGGCAGCGACTCCGCCGTGGTCTGGCATCCGGGCGAGGCGCCCCCCGACGATACGCCGGCCGGGGCCTCGCGCCGCTTCCTCTGCGTGGAATCGGCGAATACCCGCCTGGACCCGGTGTGGCTGGTGCCCGGCGCCCAGCACCTGCTGGGGACCACGCTGAGTCTGGAGGTCGTTTCATGACTCCCGTGATCGCCTTCGGCGAGGCCCTCGTCGACATGCTCTCCAGTCGGCTCGGCGACCATGATCAGAGTCAGCCGGAGACCTTCACACCCTATGCCGGCGGTGCCCCGGCCAACGTGGCCGTCGCTTGCGCCCGCCTGGGAGTACCGAGCCGGTTTCTCGGCATGTTGGGTGATGACTACTTTGGCGATTTCATCGCCGCGGAACTTTCGGCCCACGGTGTCGACCTCTCGGGCGTGGCGCGTACCCGCGAAGCCCGCACGGCACTGGCCTTTGTCTCGCGCGATGCGGCGGGCGAGCGAACCTTCGACTTCTACCGCCCGCCGGCAGCAGATCTGCTATATCGACTAGAACACTTGCCGGCCGGTATCTTCGCCCACCCCGCCATCGTTCATTTCTGTACCAATAGCCTGACTGATTCCGAGATTGGCGAGACCACCCTAGCCATGGCCGACATGGCCAATCGTGCCGGCTGCCTGGTCAGCGTCGACGCCAACCT
>SKVX01000449.1 GCA_007129225.1 Halomonas sp. | reverse complement strand
TCGGCCAATTTCATTCGATCTGATTCGTTAAATAGCGGGCTATTCGCCTCATCAGATCGATAAACTTGTCTCGAAATCCAAATCTCTCGCGACAATCGGTCAAGTCCGACAGACTCCAAGGAAGGCGTGTCCGAGAGTCTTGCCTGACTGGGTGTGCTTATCAAGGCCCACCGCAGCATGACTTGCAGCCATCCCCTGCTTGCAGCCTACCCGACCGCTGTATTGAGGAGCGAATGAAGACGAGTTCCCCTGCCGTTTTTCGCGCATGCCTGCTCATCCTGGCGAGCCTGCCGGTGTTGGTTGGCTGCACAGTCCCTTCGCCGAACGCAGCCGGGCCTGAGCTGGCGCAGCTGGAGGTGGGCGATAGCAAACTCCACGCCACAGACGGCACTCTTATGCTTCACATCAAGGATATCCCCGGCAGCATCCGGGTCGATGCCGATACCGAGTTCGGCGCATCGGCGCAGTTCACCGATGCCTCCCTGTCGCCGGACGGGGAGTGGCTGGCGGTCGCTACCGACGGTGCCGCCCACAGTACCGGCTGGCTGGTGCGGGCGGGAAGTCGCGATCCGAAGCCGGCCGCGTTCCAGTATGGCGGTGGCCTGGCGATCGGGCCCTGGAGCGAAAGCGGACGCTACGCGGTCTTTGAAGCCGAAAGCCCGGCACCGAGTCATACCCTGGCCGTGGTCGATCGCCAGAGCCTGGGCGAGACAGTCAGCGAGAATTCCACGGCGATACGCACGCCGGACCATGATGAACAGGTGCCCGCCCACACCCGCTATACCGCCATAGGGTGGCAAAGGGGTGAGTTGTTGTTCGAGGCCGACGGGGCACGCTATCGCTTCGATCCGCAAAGGTCGACGGTGATTGCTGAATAAGCAGAATCAGGATCAATCTTGCAGTGTGAGAATGTACTCAATGCGGTGGGCTTCGACGCGGCTTGTAATGTTAGTTAATCCTCGGTGACGAAGCGGATTCTTTCGCTGACGTTTTGCTGCGCGTTACTTCTGTATCATTCACGGCTGGCGACCTATGTTGTAGGAGTAGTTCTTGTCTCTAGGAGGGAGTGCCATGAAAAGGAATATTATGAAAAGAACACTTTTGGCGGTTGCCATCGGCGCGATTTCTGCCGGTCTAGCAGGCGGCGCCTTGGCCCAGGACGCCGAGGATGATACCGAGCTCAACGGCGATGCGGCAATGAGCGAAGAGCAGCCCAACCAGTACAGTGAAGACAACCAGAATGCGATGGATCAAGACCACCTGGATGCCGAAGGCGACGATGTCGAAGACTATGAGGAGATGGGTGCCGACGACGCGTTCGATGAAGCGGGGCCGGCCGAGTCCACTCTGGATGAGTCGCTTGGCGCCATGCAAGTCAGCGAATTGGAAGGCATGACCGTCATCAATATGCAAGATGAGGAGATCGGCGATATCCAGGAAGTGGTCAAGCACAACGACACCGGCGATCTTCATGCGGTCATCACCGTCGGAGGCTTCTGGGGCATGGGTGGTACGGATATCGCGCTACCGCTGGCAGAGATGCTGCTGGAGGACGATCAACTGGTATTCCAGCAGACCTATGGTGAAGATGAGCTGGAAAGTGGCAACGAATACGACGAGGCGCGCTACAGCGAAGTGGATGACGATATGACCCTGTCGGAGGCCTGGGGACATGACTAGCCGCGTGGGATAACGTCACGGCCAGGCAGCACAGGGTGCGCTGTGAAATTCCGTTGAAGCTCCAGGGTAAGGCAAGGCCACTGTGCCTTGCCTTTCTTTTTTGGCACCCGGTGTGATCCTGGAGCACCGGCCCGGCAGGTCGATGGCGATGGAATCTGTCAGAATAGGGGGCATTACTGAACTGAAAACAGCAAAGGGGAGCACATGAGCGAGAAGAGCAAGCCCTGGGCCCAGCCCATGCCTGAGCAGCAGTTTTCCCTGATGCGGCAGATTCTGGATGCACCCAGTCCAATCGGCCTGGAGGGCGCCATGACCTACGGCGTGCTCAAGCCCTATTTCGAGCGTTTCGCCCCGGGCGACTGGCGCCTGCACCAGTACAAGGGACACGCCGGGGTGGTACTGGACACCCACCCGGGCCGGGACGACCTGCTCAAGGTGATGATCATCGGTCATGCCGACAAGATCCGCATGCAGGTGCGCAGTATCGGTGACGATGGCAAGATCTGGATCAATACCGACGCCTTCCTGCCCACCGTGCTGATCGGCCATGAGGTCAAGCTGTTCAGCGAAGACCCCGAAAGGCCGGGCAGCTATCGCATCATCCGGGGCGGTACCGTGGAAGCGCTGGGCGCGATCCATTTCTCCGACCCGGCCCAGCGTGATGGCAGCAAGGGCATCAAGAAGGAGCAGATCTACCTCGACCTGCAGATCCACGGCGAGAACAAGAAGCAGCAGGTACTCAACCTCGGCGTGCGTCCCGGCGACTCGATCCTCTTCGACCGGCCCATCCGCCCTGGCTTCAGCCCCGACACCTTCTACGGCGCCTACCTGGATAACGGCCTGGGTTGCTTCGTCACCGCCGAAGTGGCGCGGCTGATTGCCGAGGCCGGCGGCACCGAGCAGGTACGGGGGCTGTTCGCCATCGCCAGCTACGAGGAGATCGGCCGCTTCGGTAGCCGGGTCCTTGCCGGGGAACTGCGTCCCGACGTGGTGATCGGGGTGGACGTCAACCACGACTACGTGGCGGCCCCCGGCATCGGCGACCGGCGCATGCAGCCGCTGGAGATGGGCAAGGGATTCACCATGTCAGTGGGTGCCATTGCCAGCGAGCAGCTCAACCGCATCATCGAGACCACTGCCCGGGAACACGGCATTCCCATGCAGCGCGACATCGTCGGCGCCGACACCGGCACCGACGGCATGGCCGGCGTGCTGGCCGCCGTGGATTGTGCCGCCACCTCCATCGGATTCCCGATTCGCAACATGCACACCATCTCGGAGACCGGGAGCACCCAGGACGTGCTGGCCGCCATCCACGTGCTGACCCACACGCTCCAGGCGCTGGACGCCCTGCCGGACCCGCACCGCGAGTTCCTCGACAACCACCCGCGCCTCGATGAGGCCCAGCGCCTTGTCCACCAGGGCTCGGCCAAGCCCGAGGAAGAAGAAGGCGAGAAACGCCAGACTCCAACCCACCAGCAGAAGCATCCTTCTTGAGGAGCCACCGAGACGGGAGCCAAGGTTCCCGTCTCAATGCCGCCGTCATGAAACCTGACGCTCCACTCGCCACTCAGGCTCGTCGCATGCTCGAAGCGGCACCAGCCGCCACGCTGCCGATGACCTATCAGCAACTTGCCGAGGCGCTGGGCCTCAAGCCCCCGCGCACCATCCAGCGGGCCACCCAGGCACTGGAAACCCTGATGCGTGAAGATGCCGAGCAGGGGCGGCCCTTCATCGCAGCGCTGATAGTCAGTCGCCGGGGCGAGAACCTGCCCGCGCAGGGCTTCTTCGATCTTGCCGTGGAACTGGGGCGCTTCCCGGCGGACCCGGGGCAGCACGAATCG
>SKVX01000227.1 GCA_007129225.1 Halomonas sp. | reverse complement strand
GCGCAGGAAGAAGAAAGAAGAAATGGTGGCTACGCCCTGATTCGAACAGGGGACCCCATCATTATGAGTGATGTGCTCTAACCAGCTGAGCTACGTAGCCATTCAACGGGGGCGAAGTTTACGGATTCGCCCCTGCCAGGTCAAGGGGTGTGGTTACACATTGAATCGGAAGTGGATCACGTCCCCGTCCTGGACGACGTACTCCTTGCCCTCCAGGCGCCACTTGCCGGCATCCTTGGCGCCCTGCTCGCCGCCCAGGGTGACGAAGTCGTCATAGGCGATGACCTCGGCGCGGATGAAGCCCTTCTGGAAGTCGGTATGAATGACGCCGGCGGCTTCCGGGGCGGTGGCGCCCACCTTGACCGTCCAGGCCCGCACTTCCTTTACCCCGGCAGTGAAATAGGTCTGCAGGCCGAGCAGTCCGTAGCCGGCGCGGATCACCCGGTCGAGCCCCGGCTCCTCCATGCCCATCTCGTCGAGGAACATGGCGCGCTCCTCGTCTTCCAGCTCGGCGATCTCCGCCTCCAGCTGGTTGCACACCGGTACCACCACGGCGCCTTCCTCGGCGGCGATTTCACGAACCACGTCGAGATAGGGGTTGTCCTCGAAACCGTCCTCGTTGACGTTGGCGATGTACATGGTCGGCTTGAGTGTCAGGAATCCGAAGCTCTTGAGCTGACGCTGCTCGTCATCGTCGAGCCCGAAGCTCCGCAGTGGCTGGCCTTCCGCCAGATGAGGCTGGATGCGCTCCAGGATGGCCTTGGTGGCGATGGCTTCCTTGTCGCCGCCCTTGGCGACACGCACCAGGCGCTGGATGGCGCGCTCGACGGTGTCTAGGTCGGCCAGGGCCAGCTCCATGTTGATGATCTCGATATCGGCCCGCGGGTCGACCTGGTTGGCCACGTGGATGACGTTATCGTTGTCGAAACAACGCACCACATGGGCGATGGCCTGGGTCTCGCGGATGTTGGCCAGGAACTTGTTGCCCAGGCCCTCGCCCTTGGAAGCGCCCGCCACCAAGCCGGCAATGTCCACGAACTCCATGGTGGTGGGCAGCACCTTCTGCGGCTTGACGATGCCCGCCAGCACATCGAGGCGTGGATCGGGCATCGGTACGATGCCGACATTGGGCTCGATGGTGCAGAAGGGAAAGTTCTCGGCATCGATGCCGGACTTGGTGAGGGCGTTGAAGAGGGTGGACTTGCCGACATTGGGCAGGCCGACGATACCGCAGTTGAAACCCATGATGATGTCCTGAAAGTGATGGCGAAAAAGTCGCTGGGGTCAGCCCTTGAAGCTGTGCAGCCGGCTCATGGCACGGGCCCAGTCTCCGGTGATGGCCAGCGGCAGGGTAGCCAGGCATTCGCCGATGGCGCCGCCGATGGCAGCGAGCTCGGCCTTGCCGGGTCGGCCCAGTACGTAATTGGTGACCTGGCGTGAATCGCCGGGATGTCCGATGCCGATGCGCAGGCGATGGAAGCTCTTGTCGTTACCCAGTGCGCTGATGATATCGCGCAGGCCGTTGTGACCGCCGTGACCGCCGCCCTGCTTGTAGCGGGCCGCGCCAGGCGGGATGTCCAGTTCGTCGTGGGCTACCAGCAGTTCGTCGGGGGCAATCTTGTAGAACTGGCACAGGGCCGCCACGGCGGCGCCGCTGCGGTTCATGAAGGTCGTGGGTTCAAGCAGATGCAGGTCCTGCCCATCGAGCCTCACCTTGGCATAGAGGCCCAGGAATTTCTTTTCCGGACGCAGTTCGGTACCGGCCTGGCGTGCCAGGATCTCCACCAGCCAGGCGCCGGCATTGTGACGGGTCGCTGCATAGTCGTCACCGGGATTGCCCAGCCCGATGATCGCTTTCACCTGGGGCATGCGGGGTCTCCAAAAAAAACAAGCGCCGCAGCGCTTGGTCGAGTCGGGAAGGGGCCGCCCTGGAGCGGCCCCGGCAGGGCCGGTTACTCGGCCGCGCCTTCGCCTTCCTCGCCTTCGCCTTCCTCGCCCACGGTATCCTCACCACGGACCTTCGGCTTGCTGATGGTCAGCACGGCGTTGTCGTGGTCGGCGCCGTGGGAGAGTTCGACCAGGGTCACACCGGCCGGCACCTTGAGGTCCGAGAGGTGCAGGGTGGTGCCCAGCTCGATCTCGGAGATGTCGACTTCCAGGAAGTCGGGAAGGTCCTTGGGCAGGCAGCTGATCTCGATCTCGTTGGAAAGGATATGCAGCTCGCCGCCCTCGTCCTTGATGCCCTTGGACGTCTCTTCGCCGATGACATGCAGCGGCACGCGGATGGTGATTTCGTGGGTGGCATCCACGCGCAGGAAGTCGGCGTGGGTGACCAGCGGCTTGTACGGGTGGCGCTGGAGGTCACGAACGACGACTTGCTGCTTCTTTCCGTCGACGACGAGGTTGAGCACCGAGGAGAAGAAGGTTTCGTCTTCGATGGCCTTGTAGAAGGCGGCCTTCTCGACGGAGATCGGCTCAGGTGCCTGCTCGCCACCATAGATGATGGCCGGCACCTGGAGGTTCTCACGACGCAGGCGGCGGCTCGCACCTTTCCCCAGGTCGTTGCGAACGCTGGCATTGAGAGTGAAATCGGACATGATGTTGCCTCTTGCTTGAGATAAGGAAATCACGGCAGCCCGCGACCTGGCTGCCGTGCTTCCGAAAGCCCCGTGGGGCACTTTTCCGACGCCGTGTTCTTACTGAAAGTCGCTCTTGCTGAAAGTCACTGAGTCTCAGTGGAACATGGCGCTGACGGATTCTTCATTGCTGACCCGACGAATCGCCTCGGCGATCAGACCAGCTACGCTGAGTTGGCGGATCTTGCCACTTCGGCGAGCCACATCGGACAGCGGGATGGTATCGGTGACGACCACTTCGTCGAGCACCGAGCCGGCGATGTTGTCCACTGCCGGGCCGGAGAGGATCGGGTGGGTGGCGTAGGCTACCACACGTCGAGCGCCATGGGCCTTGAGTGCATCGCCGGCCTTGCACAGGGTGCCGGCGGTGTCGATCATGTCGTCGACCACCACGCAGGTACGGTTCTCGATCTCACCGATGATATGCATCACCTGGGCCTGGTTGGCCTGGGGGCGGCGCTTGTCGATGATGGCGAGATCGGCATTGAGCTGCTTGGCGATGGCGCGGGCGCGGACCACGCCCCCCACGTCGGGTGAAACCACCACCAGATCATCGTAGTTCTGGCGCTCGATGTCGTCGAGCAGGATCGGTGAGCCGTAGACGTTGTCCACCGGCACGTCGAAGAAGCCCTGGATCTGGTCGGCATGCAGGTCCATGGTCATCACCCGGTCGACGCCGGCCTTGACCATCATGTCAGCGACCACCTTGGCGGAAATCGGCACGCGGGCGGAGCGGACACGGCGATCCTGGCGGGCGTAGCCGAAGTAGGGCACCACGGCGGTGATTCGCGTGGCGGAGGCCCGGCGCAGGGCATCCACCATGAGAATGAGCTCGAGCAGGTTGTCGTTGGTCGGCGCGCAGGTGGACTGCAGGATGAACACGTCCTTGC
>SKVX01000022.1 GCA_007129225.1 Halomonas sp. | reverse complement strand
TTCCAGGTCGCCCCGCATCAGGCCCAGCCAGTTGCGATAGACGCCCACCTTGTCCTCGGCATCCACCGCCGCAATGGAGTCCTCGCAGTCCATGATCGCGGTCAGCGCAGCCTCCACCACGAGATCCTTGACGCCGGCCGG
Organism: Halomonas sp.; assembly: GCA_007129225.1. Lineage (GTDB taxonomy): Bacteria > Pseudomonadota > Gammaproteobacteria > Pseudomonadales > Halomonadaceae > Halomonas. Next base: position 3,389 of record SKVX01000022.1, on the reverse strand, counting down.
ATCAGTCTTGCCAATCGGGTGAGTCGGGTCGATCTGGATCTCCAGATGCAGCCCGTGGTTGGTCAGCAGCACCGCCTCGGGCCGGGCGGCATCACCGCGATATCCCACCAGCTTGCCGGGATCCTTGAGGCCGGTCTCGCGGCCACCCTCCAGCGATACCACCAGATGGCCGTCGCGCAAGGCATACTTCACTGCATCCCGGTGAGAACCGGTGGCGAGCGGGGCGGAAAGGTCCAGCACACCGCGGGCGTAGGCAATGACCTTCTCGCCGCGCTTGGGGTTGAAGCTGGTGCCTTTCTCGGCGCCACCCTCTTCGGAGATGGCGTCGGTTCCGTACAACGCATCGTAGAGACTGCCCCAGCGAGCATTGGCGGCATTCAGCGCATAGCGGGCGTTGCTCACCGGTACCACGAGCTGAGGGCCTGCCTGAATGGCGACTTCGCTATCGACATTGGCGGTGGTGACCTTGACCTGGGCGGGGGCATCCACCAGGTAGCCGATCTCCTTCAGGAAACCGCGATAGGCGGCCATATCGCCTACCGGGCCGGGGTTTTCACCGTGCCAGGTGTCGAGTCGCTTTTGCAGTTTCTCGCGTTCGGCGAGCAAATCCCGGTTTTTTGCTGTCAGATCATGAAAGATGGCGTCGACACCGGCCCAGAAGGTTTCTGCGTCGATGCCGGTGCCCGGCAGGGCCTGCTCGGTAATGAAGCCATCCAGCTCGGCAGCCACCTGAAGACGGTGGCGAGTGACGCGTTCTGACATGGGGAATCTCCTCGTGATGGCGGCGGACGAGGCACAATCCGCAGCCGCAATCCGTGGGGGTGAAACCACTCTATGGCGCCAATTTTGTGGAAAATTGTTCCATATGTAAACCCGGGTGAAAGGTTCAGCACACTAGACATAGGGTTAAGAGGCATTGTTTTTGACCACTTGGTCAATTCTCTTTGCTCCATGGTCTATCGCTAGGCTAGACGACTCCTGTGTAAACTGAGACTTCAGCGCCATTCGACTGCCAGCAGCCATGACGGCTCGCAAGACGACCGGCTAACCTGTCGGAGGACATGATGACCGACTTCACCCCCCTGCAGGCCCTGGGGCCAATCGCCCCCTTCGGCTCGGATGCCGGAGAACCGCTGGCCGACTACCTCGACTACTACGGTCTGTCGCCCTTGCTGACCGAGCACGTGGGACTCTACGTCGGCTACCTGGAGACGGAGCGCTATCAGCTCTGGACCCAGGTGTGGAGCCCCCGCCAGGCGATCGGCACCGCCTTCGTGGTACACGGTTACTTCGATCACCTGGGCCTGTACCGCCACCTGCTGGAGCGGCTACTGGAGCGCGGCTGGCGAGTGGTGCTCTGGGATCTGCCGGGGCACGGCCTATCCAGTGGTCGGCGCGCCTGTATCGACGACTTCGACCACTATGGCGAATGCCTGCGTGCCCTGCAGGACCAACTGAGCGACCGAGGGCTGGCGCCCAGGCCCTGGCTCGGTGTCGGCCAGAGCACCGGCGCGGCGATCCTTGCCACCGACGCCCTCAGCCGCCCCGATGACGGGCACTGGTCTGGCCTGGTCCTGCTGGCGCCGCTGGTACGCCCCTCCGGCTGGTCCCAGTCGAGCTGGCTGCACCTGCTGGTCGGCCCCTTCGTGCGCACCCTCCCCCGGCGGTTTCGGGAGAACTCCACCGATAGCGAGTTCGCCGCCTTTCTGCGAGAACAGGATCCCCTTCAGCCCGAACATCTATCGATGATCTGGGTGAGTGCCATGCGCCGCTGGATGCCGCAGATGCTGGCACTCCCCCCCAGTGAACTACCCACCCTGATCCTGCAGGGGGAGCAGGACCTGACCGTGGACTGGGAGTGGAACCTGTCGGTGCTGGAGCGCAAGTTTCCCAATGCGCGCATTCACCGCCACCCGGAAGCGCGGCATCACCTGGTCAATGAAGCGGAGGCCATACGCCATACGCTGTTCGCGGCCCTGGACGACTTCATCGTCGACCTTGAGCTTCCCTCCCAGGTCCCCGACGAGACGTCGCCCCGATGCTGAAATACGCCACGATACTATTGACGGCCCTGGTGCTGGTCGGCTGCGCCGCCCAGCCTCCCGCACCCGACCCTATCCGCCAGGCCCTGCAGAATCTCAGCGATCGTGCCGCCAACCGGGTGATGAATGTGGTCGAGCTGCAGCCAACCCAGGAGCAGGTACTGTTGCTCGCTGCGCCCTCGGTGGACACCAGCCTGAGTATCGCCCCAGAGCGTTTCCGGGAGAACCTGACCCGGGCCATGCTGCGGGTGTCGGATGGTCCACAGGTACTGGACTGGCGACCCGCCATGGCCGGCAACAGTGGCGATCATCAATGGCGGCTGGAAACCCAGTTGGATGCCTCCGCGCCGCGGCTGCAGCTCTCCGACCGTGAACTGCTGCCCTACCGTCTTACCCTGTCGCTCTACCGCCCCGATGCCGACACCGCGCTCTGGGAGACCGAGATCGAGGGCGCCTTCGACGCCACGGCGCTGTAGGCCTCAACAGCGAAATAGCCCTCTCAACCTTGACGCTGACGATCCAGTTGGCGATAGCCGATAGCTTCCATCAGCTCCGCCCGCTCCGGTCGCGGCTTGCCAAGCAGGTCGGCCAGAGTCAGCGCCACCCGCAGTACCCGATGGTAGGCCCGAGCGGAGAGCCTCAATCGCTCAAGCACCCCGGCCAGCCAGGTACGATCCGCCGTCGACAGCGCACAGGCCGCCTCCAGCTCGCGGCTTCCCAGATGGGCGTTGAGCGCCCCCCGGCCATACTGGCGCTGGCGGGCCGCCATGACCCGCTCGCGCACCTCGGCCGAACTCTCCCCCGTCTCGCGGGAAGTCAGCTGTTCCGGCGGCAGTGCCGGCACCTCCACCTGCAGGTCGATTCGATCCAGCAGCGGCCCGGAGAGCCGCGACTGGTAGCGCTGGATCTGGGTGGCGGTGCACTGGCAGGCCTGGCGGGGGTCGCCCAGGTGTCCGCAGGGGCACGGGTTCATAGCGGCGACAAGCTGAAACCTGGCGGGAAAGCGCCTTTCGTGGTTGGCCCGGGCGATATGGATCCGCCCCGACTCCATGGGCTCGCGCATCACCTCCAGGACATGGCGGCTGAACTCCGGCAGCTCATCGAGAAACAGCACCCCCTGGTGAGCCAGGGATATCTCACCGGGACGCGGCCAGGAGCCGCCGCCTACCAAGGCCACGGCGCTGGCGGTATGGTGGGGTGCACGAAAGGGGCGACGCCCCCAATGTTCCGAGAGCGGCAGGCCGCAGACCGAACGCACGGCGGCCACTTCCAGGGCCTCCTCCTCGGTCAGCGGCGGCAGGATGCCCGGCAGCCGGCTGGCCAGCATGGTCTTGCCGGTGCCTGGCG